>RDYZ01000209.1 GCA_004293855.1 Oscillatoriales cyanobacterium
AGCCAAATTTTTCGAGGATTAACAGGGCGACCTGTTGATTAATCCGGTTATCCTCAGCGATCAAAATCCGTAGCGGCATGTCTGAGGGGGAGGTGAGGGCCGCTGAATCGTTGTGGACAAAGGGGGACGCCACACGATGCAATGCACCCCGTTCTATGGGTACGGGATTGGAGGATGGGGGGGTGGGGAGTTTGTTGGGTGTTTGGCTGGATGTTTGGCTGGATGCGTCGATCGGGGGTGGGTAGCGATCGATTATTTCCTGCCCAAAGGCATCGAGTAACACATTAAAGAGGGCGGAGCGCTTGACCGGCATTTGCAAGCACGCGAGGAAAAGGTGACTCAGGGCTTGACGTTGAGAGTCATCTAAACTCAGGGCTGTAATTAAAATGAGGGGCGTATGTTGCCAATGCGGCATCTCGCGGATGTGTTCGGCCAGTTCGCGTCCCGTCATCTCGGGCATCATCCAATCGATGATCATGGCATCGTAGAACGTGGTGTGATCCAGATTTTTGATGTGTTCTAAGGCCGCAAATCCCGAGACCTCGGTACTACATTGAACCGACCAGGACTCCAGCACCTGCGTTAAAAGCTGGCGATTTAGCTCATTGTCGTCCACCACAAGAATGCGCTTGCCCTTTAACAGGACGCTGACATGGTGGGCCTGAAGGTCGGCAATCTCCAAGGCGGCGGGTTTGGCGGCGATCGTAAAGTAAAAAGCCGCGCCCTGATCCTGGCGATCGTAAGTGTCTGACAACTGGACAGGTTGCCACTGACGGGGAGGATTGCCACTAACGCACCCCTGGCTTTCCACCCAGATCTGACCACCCATCATTTCCGCCAAACGGCGTGAAATGGCTAATCCGAGCCCTGTACCACCGTAACGCCGGGTGATTGAGGCATCGACTTGGCTAAAGCTGTGGAACAAGCGCTCTTGTAGATCGGGTTTGATACCAATGCCGGTATCGCGGACGCAAAATTGGATGGCAATCTGGGCAAGGTCTACGGCGGTGTTGGGGTCGGACGATCGGCTTGCTTCTGGCTCGTGATCCGGGATTGGATCACCCAGCACGTATCGATCGGCTGTCGCGGTGGTCGAAGCGTGTAGCAAATCAACGGCGAGAACAATTTCACCCTCCTCCGTAAATTTGACGGCATTACTGAGAAGGTTTGCGAGGATCTGGCGTAGGCGTGTGGCATCACCAATGATTGCCGTCGGAACCTCCGGGGCGATCGTGTACACCAACTCTAGACCTTGCTTGGCCGCCCGCGTGGCCACCAAGCCTAAAGCGTCTTCGATGCAGGTTTGTAGCTCAAAGGGATAGTGTTCGAGCTCGAGATGGCCGGATTCAATTTTCGAGAAATCGAGAATGTCGTTAATGATGGTGAGCAGGTCGTCACCACTGGTGCGAATGGTTTCGACAAACTGCTGTTGTCGCGTCGTCAGGGCCGTATCCAGCAATAAACCCGTCATGCCGATCACCGCATTCATTGGCGTCCGGATTTCATGGCTCATCGTGGCTAAAAATTCGCTTTTCGCTTGATTCGCAGCTTCAGCATCCTGACGAGCGCGTTCGAGCGCAATATTTTGCTCGGCTAACTGTTTGCGCTGACGGGTTTCCTGTTCGAGGAGTTGGGCTTGGGCGAGGGCGATGCCCACCTGGTCGGCGATCGCTTCTAGGGTGCTGATTTCTTCGGGGGTCCAAACGCGATACCGATCGCATTGATGCAAGGCGATCGCACCGTTGGGCCGTCCTTGATCGGAGGTGCGGATTGCGAGTACCGACTTGAGTTCGATCTGACAACAGAAATGATTCACCGCTAAAAAGCGCGGATCGGCGTAGACGTCACTGGTCGCGATCGCCACATCCTCGGCAAGCACCTCCTGAATATGGCGGTTCTCTGCCACCGTAATACTGAGATTCAGCATCGATGGATACGCCCCACCGAGGTATTCCGCGACCACGGGCGCTGTGGGTTGTGGCTCGTGGATATACGTATGGATGGCACAGCGATCGGCCTTAAACGCACGACCGATCTGAATCGCGGTCGTTTCAAAAATTGCCTCCGTATCCAGGCTTTGCCGCACCCGCTGGGTAATCTTCCGCAAGAGATTGGCCCGCTGAAACTGCTCCTCTAGGGCATCCCGCGCCGTTTGGCGCTCAATCTCATTCCCCACCCACTGCGCCATCAGTTTGAGTAACTGACGTTCTCGCTCACTGATCGGCTGTTCGCGTTCCTTGAGGCTGCCAAAACTCAACACACCATAGGCTTGACCATTCAGCAGAATCAGCGTCCCGGCAAAGGCATCGTAGTTTAGACAATAGGACGAGTTGTGATGGGGCAAGACCTGATCGCGCTCATGCAGGGACGCAAAGGTCAGTACATCTTTATGGCGAAACGTTTCTCCACAGTAGGTCTCCGAGATAGGCAACACTTGCCCGATGACCAGATTTTTGAGGATTTGACTGTGGGGATGTTGGGGATCGAGGTTGGAGACTTGACACGCGAGGACTTCGACGCGACTGGCTTCAATGCGCGAAATGATGCCGATATCCAATTGAAAATGACGCCGCCCCATGGCGAGTAAACCCTGAAGCCGTTCATCAAAGCTTAAAACTGGCGACGATGCCACCTCGTACAGGGTGCGTAGCGCGGCCTCACCGTCGCGCAATTCCTGTTCGACGCGTTTGCGATCGCGAATGTCACGCACCACCGCACAGTTATACTCTGCGCCGTTAAATTCCAGATAGTTGGCCGTCACTTCTACGGGAAAGATCTGCCCGTTTTGATGGCGATGGAGGCTTTCGATCGTAAAGGTTTTGCGTTGTTGCAGATCCAGCCAATATTCCCGCCAGGTATCCCGTTGAATGGTTTCATCCAGATGAAAAATACTCATCGTTTGTAGCTGGTCGCGGGAATATCCCACCGCATGACACGCCGCCTCATTGACGTAGAAAAATTTGCCGTCCGCTGTCATGAAATAGAGGGCATCGGGCGATCGATCTAAGGAAAATTGACTCAGTTGCAATGCATCTTCAAAGGTTTTGCGCTGCGTCACGTCATTCAACGTGCCGGACACCCCCTGAAGCACATCCTCCTCGGTCACATTCGATCGCACCAGCGCTTCTAACCAGCGCGTTTCCCCTAAAACCGTACGATAGCGCAGACAAAACCGCACCTCCAGCACTTGTCCCTGAAACAACGAATCCAGGTGAACCTGTGCCGCCAACCGATCGCCCGGAACCACGTAGTCCAGCCACGATCGGCCCAAACTCTCCTCCACACGAAACCCCGTAATTTCTGTCCAGGCTGGATTGAGAAACACCCACTGTCCCTGAAGATCCGTCTGAAAAATCACCTCCTCGACGGTATCCACCACGGTGCGATACCGCTGCTCACTGCTCCGCAATGCCTCTTCTGCTCGCTGCCGTTCCGCAATCCGTTGTTCGAGTCCTCGCAGGGTTCGCTGAAGCTGCATCGCCATCGTATTAAACGCCGATTGCAGCCGACCCATCTCGTCGTCGCTGGTTACGTCAATGCGTTGATCGAGCTGTCCTGCGGCCAACTCCTGGGACAACTTCGACAAATGCCGCAGCGGACGCCCCACCTCATGCTCAAACAGCACGATCGTGATCGCCGCCAAAATGCTACTCAGTCCCAAGGATAGGAGAATCGTCGTTACGGCTCCCTGCTGCCACTCTCGACGTGCACCATTAATCGAATACCCGATCCAGATTTCACCCAGATTACGATCCGCCGACTGAATCGGGACTCGGATTTCCCGCACGCTGGGAATTTGTCGTAAGCGGCGTACCAGTTCGAGAATATCAACCGTTTCGTTCGGTTGCACGACGGTTTTGATGAATGGATTTTCCGGATCAAAAGACCGAGTTAGGGCATGACCATCCCGCCGGATCGCAACGGAGTAGATAATCGCCGAATCGGCGGCGTTCGTCTGTCGAATAAACGTTTCCAGCGTCAGAAAATCAAGACTTAAAACCGCTTCGGGACTGACACGACTCAGAAAATTAGCTTGAGCTTCGACCCGTTCTTCCAGGCGATCGAGCTGGGTACGATAGCGCCGTTGAAGCTGAATCCCACCAAATGACAGCTCACCGACGATCAGCACACTCGTGACCACACAAAGATAGCGAAAGGTAATGCTGCTACGAAGTTTAGACAGGTCGATCATGTTAAATGCTCTGAAACACATTCAGCAGCCGAAACGAGTACCAGTTTTGAATAGGATGAGCACACCCCCATCGAGTCATTTCAGGATCTCACTATGCCGTTCATCTACCCTGATATATGCAGGCCAAACTATTGAGTGTCCGTACGATCGTCAATGTTCCAGGTTTTTAGTTTAAGCGGTTTGATCAAATCCTCAACCGATTTGTAATCAATCGCAGGAACAAATCCCGATAAATTCGCGGCTTTCAGTGCAGGATGATCCGGTGGAATGTCGAGCAGGATTTGGCGGACTTGTTGGACAAGCTGAGGGTCTGTCTTCGCTAAGGCTGCGATCGGCCACTCTGGATAAAGATCCGTGGTATGGATCAGGGGAAAGTCATCCGCCGCCGCTTGAAAAATCTGAATTTGATCCGTGCTCTCCAGGGTTTTATCCTGAAGCATTTTCTCAAGCTGACCCGTACGAATAAACCCCACATCCACCGAACCGTTAAGGACAGCTAAAACAATATTGTCCTGGGATTTATTCTCAACGAAGCTTCCAAATTGAGTAAAGGGATCAAATCCTTGCTTTCTCAGGTGATCAATCTGAAAAATACATCCTCCCGCTGCGGTTTGAAAATCCACACAAACCGCCCGTTTGTCATGCAAATCTGCAATTGTCTTGATACCGCTATCCGCGTGGACAATAATCACCCCACCGAACTGTGTGCCGACCTGCGGACGGCGAGTTGTGACCAGAAACTCAAGGTCATACATGCGGCGAAGTTGCACCGCTGCTAAAGGATTGTTGGTAATAAAGTCGAGTTTTTGCTGTTGAACGGCCTCAAATTGATTGTCCTGGTTGAGGGCGATCAGTTCAAACCGCCGACCCACTTGGCTTTCAAGATAGTCGAGAAGTGGGCGATAGCGCTCATGCACCGAAATGGCACTATCAATCATGAGCACTCCAAAGCGGATAGCGGGTTGAGCGTAGGTTTCGGTCTGACGTGCTGCTGGGGTTGGTGTGGGTTCTGCGGGGACACGGTCTACGGCACGATCGGAGGGCTGACATGCGGTAACCCAGATTCCCAGCCCAAGACTACTCAGAATCATCGACCATCGTCGGTGCGGATATTTTGATGGGGGTGAGGGTGGGTGGGAGTGCAATTGGCTTCAAAAACGAGACTTAAAAACGAGACCTAACTAGTCTTTTAGATTAGCGCAGATTTTAACGGATCAAATACACTAGATGTCTAGGCTTAATCCCGCGTTATAAAATTTGACTAGTATCAATAGAATGGAGGCAGTAAAAAATAAGAAATATGGACTCTATTCTACTTTCTGACAAACTATGTTTTGTTTGCTTAACGCTCTCGAGATGTTCTGAAAAGAAGTGAATTGGCTGTATCTTTAATTTTTCTTGTCAATTGAACGGACAGGAAATCAAAGAGGAGGAGAACTGGCGAACCCTGGGATTTTTTGATGCACGAAGCGGTTAGGGCGACTAATTCATAAAGCGAACCTGACAAATGGGGGGACTGAGCGTAAATTCACAGGTGTAACTGGCAACGGGAGAATCTGGCTGTTGTGGATCGAAGATTTGAAAGTCATAGCCGTTGGGACGCAGAACGTAGGCGAGCTGGGTCATGAGTGTGTAACGCTCAAAGTAATTCATCCAGTTCCAGCGCTGAGGATCGATCGTAAAGTCAACGCGATGGGCTGTTGGGTAAACGATCCAGTCGGGAATTAAACGTTCACCGAGTTCACGCACGGACCACCATAAACTTGGCTGGGTAAATTCGGTTTGAGAAACGTCATCATCGGTAAAAAAAACGCAGTCTGTCGTACAGGATGGATGCTCGTTGGTTTCGGGAGGGATCAGTTTAGAGGGGGGCTGGCTGGTGGCTGATGTCTGGGTTTCAGGGGGTAAGGTTTGAGCCTGAAGGGCTGGCACATGGCACGCATGAAACGTCAAACCGGCGATCGTCAATACCAGTAGTCGCCCCAAGGTTAATCCAGATCGGCGATCGATGGGAGGTTGATTCATGATGGACGGTGAGTTTCGGGTCTGTCGTTCGTGATCACTCCTAGCCGATCCAAGCCTCAACCGTCCATACAAACCAGATCAATTCCCTGGGTATCCAACCCCGTTGGCGGACTTTAGCGATCCGGTGTTGAGGGAAGCGTGAGATCCATCTCATTTTCCTCTACCTCGGGTGGATTCGTCGGTAGGGTGCTGTGACGATCGCGATTGAGGTCTCCCTGGCTGGGTGTGGGATCGGCGATCGCCGCTGTCGAGTCCGAGAAAGTCTCAGTTGCTGCGCTGGTTTGAGAGACGTCGGATGCCGGTGCATTCATCTCCGTTTCTGGGGTCTCTGTTATCTCTGTTATCTGGGCCTCATCGCGGACGATATCACTGGACTTCTCCCCATTGATCGCAGACGGGTCGATCGTCTCGAAATCCTCTGGGGTTGTTTGCTCTTCCGGACGAGGCTCGGTCACGTCAAGTTCCGGAGACTCCGTTTCCAGTTCTGTGTCTGCGCCTGTATCGATCTCTGGGTCCGCTGGGAAATCACTCGCCTCTGAGGTTGAAGGAATTGGCTCTGTCTCGATCGGTGTTTCGGGAAGAGCTTCGGGGTGTTTTGGGCCGAATCCGATGGAGCCGGATCGAGTTCTGGCGATGGTTCTACAGCCTCAGACCCGGTCTCTGCTTGTTCGTCTTGCTCGTCCTCGGATGGTTCTGCTCCGGCACTGGAATCGATCGCCGCCTCTGGGTTGGCTTCCTCCGGCAACGGTGCAGCACCCGCCACACTCAGGGCCTCTTCAAAACTCACCTCACCACCAACGATCACCGCAAGTCCATCCTGAAGCTGGTTGTCATACTGAAACAGATGCACCGTGGAATTGAAAACATTGTCGATCAGGTCGCCTTGCTCATCGATCAGTTCCAGTTGCAACCAGTTTTGACCGGGCTTGACTCCTTTGAGGTACAAAGGCTCCCAACGATCGAGCGTGAACTGCTGACCATTCAACGTCACCCGGACGCGCCAATCGTGGATCGCGTCATCCTCGAACTCTTGGGCGATCGCGTGCAGCGGCGCATTGGTCAAATAAAAATCCAGCAAAATGGGCTCAGAGCCGTAGGTTCCACGCGGCTGGTTATAGGTTAATAACGGACGCGACGGGTCGGGCTCATTTTTGCCGGTCTTGGTGTAGACATGGAAGGTCGTTTGGGCAAAAGCACCCTCATTTTTAAAGCTTTCTGACCAGGGACGCGCAGCAAAGACTCGTAGCGTATGGGTTCCTGGTGTCAAATTACTAAACTGGATTGGCTCGCTGGTATCAAAGACAAGCTGATCCGGTTGATCGTCGAGCAAAAGATGGAGATGGGGGCCGAGGCCAAAGCGATCGTCTTGAAAGAGCGGTAAGCCCGTGACCTTGAGCGAGACGGTGACCGTGTCACTTTCAATCACGCTATTCGGCGCGGGCGAAACAATTGACACCTGGGGACGATAGCGCTCAAACCGCGATCGCAACTTTTGCAGCACGATCGGTGCTGAAACCTCCGTGACGGGCTGGGGAGCGCGGGCCTCCACGATCGGTTCTAGCTTGCGTGGAGCATCCAGCGGAATCGAGGCGGACAGGGTTTCCCGGTCACCACAACCCGCCACCGCAACGGCCAACAGCACCATTGCACCCAGCAGACGCCCGCCACGCATCAACCCCGAGAGGAGCTCACCGCAGGCACGCCCAAAGCTACCCACGATCGCAGCTAAAACACTATATATATGTCGCATTTTTGGCGGTGCTCCTATCGCATGATCTTGCCTACCCATCATCACCCGTCCGGTTCACACCGAACGCGATTCCCCGAAAAAATCTGTACACGACCCTAATCCGAACAAGCCTCCCCTTCCCTCGATGCAATATATCTTCTCAAACTCATTTTCCCAAAATTCATGATCCAAATCGTCCGTCACGCACCCCTCCGAAATACCGCAAGTTGACCCATCTCGATCCCCCCACCGGCTAAATCGATCAAAAACTTCATTCAGATCTCCCAAATGTTTCTATATGTAAACTCAAATTTATTTTTGTAACGGAGTGATCGGTTTATTTCCAAAAAGTATTCATAACGATTTATTTCAGGCTGAATCTCTGACTGGGTATTGGTTTGAATTCTGTCAGCGGAAGACCTATAATCACACCCGTACCGTCTTGCACTCGAGCGATCGGGGATTGCAATTCGGCTCTGGGACACGGTTCCAGCGACGAAGCAAGCCTGCTCTCTAGCATAAAGCTGATTGCAAGCGAGCAAAAAGATAAAAAACTCAACATAGGGTTTCACGACCCGATCTTTACTTTCGAATTGAAGCGAGAGTAGGTCGTAATTCCCCTTAGCAAAAGTTGAGACGGACCCAATTCCTCATTCCTGGAATAGAGAGAGGAGAGACTCAATGACAGTTAGTCCCCCAGAGCGGGATGCGAAAGTCAAAGTTGAGTTCGATGAAAATCCGGTTCCGACTTCTTTCGAGAAGTGGGGTAAGCCGGGACACTTCGATCGCACCTTGGCTCGAGGACCCAAAACCACAACCTGGATTTGGAACCTCCACGCTGACGCTCACGATTTCGATAGCCAGTCAAAAGACCTTGAAGAAGTGTCGCGCAAAATCTTTAGCGCACACTTTGGTCAACTGGCCGTTATTTTCATTTGGCTGAGTGCCGGATTTTTCCATGGCGCTCGTTTCTCGAATTACGAAGCTTGGTTGAGCGACCCCACGGGTATTAAGCCCAGCGCTCAAGTGGTTTGGTCGATTGTTGGCCAAGAAATCCTCAACGCAGATGTCGGTGGCGGATTCCACGGAATTCAAATCACCTCCGGCCTCTTCCATGTGTGGCGTGCAGCCGGTTTCACCAATGAAACCCAGCTCTACGCAACCGCGATCGGCGGCCTCGTGATGGCAGCTCTGATGCTGTTCGGCGGCTGGTTCCACTACCACGTGAAAGCTCCGAAGCTCTCGTGGTTCCAAAACGTGGAATCGATGCTGAACCACCACCTGTCGGGTCTCCTCGGTCTCGGTTCCCTGTCTTGGGCGGGTCACCAGATTCACGTGGCACTGCCGGTGAATCAAATGCTCGACAAAGGCATTGCACCGCAGGATATTCCGCTGCCGCACGAATATGCGTTCAGCACCGACGCGATGGCTCAGTTTTTCCCGAGCTTCTCGCAAGGTCTCACGCCGTTCTTCACCCTGAACTGGGGTGCGTACTCGGACTTCCTGACCTTCAAGGGCGGTCTCAACCCTCAGACCGGTAGCCTCTGGATGACAGACATCGCGCATCACCACCTGGCGATCGCTGTTCTGTTCATCATTGCCGGTCACATGTACCGCACCAACTGGGGTATCGGTCACAGCATCAAGGAACTTCTTGAAGCACACAAAGGACCGTTCACTGGTGAAGGTCATAAAGGTCTCTACGAGACCATGACCACCTCGTGGCACGCACAACTGGCTGTCAACCTGGCGATGATGGGCTCTCTGAGCATCATCGTGGCGCAGCACATGTATGCAATGCCTGCTTACCCGTACATTGCAACGGACTATCCGACGCAATTGTCGATCTTCACCCACCACATGTGGATCGGTGGCTTCTTGATCGTCGGTGCGGGTGCTCACGCTGCCATCTTCATGGTGCGTGACTACGATCCGAAGATGCACGTGAACAACCTGCTCGATCGGGTTATCCGTCATCGTGACGCGATCATTTCTCACCTGAACTGGGTTTGTATTTGGCTGGGCTTCCACAGCTTCGGTCTCTACATCCACAACGACACGATGCGTGCTCTGGGTCGTCCCCAGGACATGTTCTCGGATAGTGCAATTCAGCTTCAGCCGATCTTTGCTCAGTGGCTCCAAGGTCTGCACTCCGCAGCCGCTGGTGCTACCGCTCCTAACGCACTGGCGAACGTCAGCCCCGTTTTCGGTGGTGATGTCGTCGCAGTGGGCGGCAAAGTTGCAATGGCTCCGATGGTTCTGGGTACGGCGGACTTCATGGTTCACCACATCCATGCCTTCACGATCCACGTAACCGTGCTGATCCTACTGAAAGGCGTTCTGTACGCTCGTAGCTCGCGCCTTATCCCCGATAAAGCCGAACTCGGTTTCCGCTTCCCGTGTGACGGTCCCGGTCGTGGTGGTACTTGCCAGGTTTCTGGTTGGGACCATGTCTTCCTGGGTCTGTTCTGGATGTACAACTCCCTGTCGATCGTCATCTTCCACTTCTCGTGGAAAATGCAGTCCGACATCTGGGGCTCGGTTGCTGGCGATGGTTCGGTTACGAACATCACCTACGGCAACTTTGCTGAAAGCGCAATTACCATCAATGGTTGGCTGCGTGACTTCCTGTGGGCACAAGCTTCGCAGGTCATCAACTCCTATGGTTCGGCTCTGTCGGCCTACGGTCTGATGTTCCTCGGTGCTCACTTCGTTTGGGCGTTCAGCTTGATGTTCCTGTTCAGTGGCCGTGGCTACTGGCAAGAGCTGATCGAATCGATCGTCTGGGCTCACAACAAACTGAAAGTTGCTCCGGCTATCCAGCCTCGCGCTCTCAGCATCATCCAAGGTCGCGCCGTTGGCGTGGCACACTACCTCCTCGGTGGTATCGCAACGACTTGGGCGTTCTTCCTGGCACGGATCATCTCTGTCGGGTAACACTAAGGTACAGCTCCTTTTAGTTAGGACTCATGGCAACTAAATTTCCAAAATTTAGCCAGGACCTGGCACAAGACCCGACTACCCGTCGGATCTGGTACGGGATTGCCACAGCTCACGACTTTGAAAGCCACGATGGCATGACGGAGGAGAATCTTTACCAAAAGATCTTCGCCTCCCACTTCGGCCACCTGGCAATCATCTTCCTCTGGACTTCGGGCAACCTGTTCCACGTCGCTTGGCAAGGCAACTTTGAGCAATGGATCACCGATCCGCTCAACATCCGTCCGATCGCCCACGCGATCTGGGACCCTCACTTCGGTGAAGGTGCAACGGCTGCGTTCACGCAAGCTGGCGCAAGCACGACCGTTAACGTCGCTTACTCGGGTGTTTACCACTGGTGGTACACCATTGGTATGCGCACCAACGGTGACCTGTACCAAGGTTCGATCTTCCTGCTGGTTCTGGCATCACTGATGCTGTTCGCAGGCTGGTTGCACCTTCAGCCCAAGTTCCGCCCCAGCCTTTCTTGGTTCAAGAATGCTGAGTCGCGCCTCAACCACCACCTGGCTGGCTTGTTCGGCGTTAGCTCGCTGGCGTGGACGGGTCACTTGGTACACGTTGCGATTCCTGAGTCACGCGGCCAACACGTCGGTTGGGATAACTTCCTGACCACCATGCCTCACCCGGCTGGTCTGGCTCCCTTCTTCACGGGGAACTGGGGTGTGTACGCGGAAAACGCTGATACGGCAGGTCATGTCTTCGGTACCGCAACCGGTTCCGGCACGGCAATCCTGACCTTCCTTGGTGGTTTCCACCCGCAGACCGAGTCGCTGTGGCTGACCGATATGGCTCACCACCACCTGGCGATCGCGGTGATCTTCATCATCGCCGGTCACATGTACCGCACCAACTTCGGTATTGGTCACAGCATCAAGGAAATCCTTGGCGCTCATAAGCCGCCGAGTGGTCGTCTGGGTGCCGGTCATGCTGGTCTGTACGACACCGTCAACAACTCGCTGCACTTCCAACTGGGTCTCGCTCTGGCTTCGCTGGGCGTTATCACCTCGCTGGTTGCACAGCACATGTACGCGCTGCCGCCTTATGCCTTCATGGCTGAGGATCAAACCACGATGGCTGCGTTGTACACCCACCACCAATACATCGCTGGTTTCCTGATGGTTGGTGCGTTCGCTCACGGTGCGATCTTCTTCATCCGTGACTACGATCCCGAAGCCAACAAGGACAACGTCCTGGCTCGGATGCTCGAGCACAAAGAAGCGATCATCTCTCACCTGAGCTGGGTTTCGCTCTTCCTCGGTTTCCACACCCTGGGTCTGTACGTCCACAACGACGTAATGCAGGCTTTCGGTACTCCCGAAAAACAAATCCTGATCGAGCCCGTCTTCGCACAGTTTGTGCAAGCTTCCTCAGGTAAAGCGCTGTACGGTTTTGATGTGCTGCTGGCCAATGCTGGTAGTGCTGCTGCAACCGCAGCCGATGGTATCTGGCTCTCGGGTTGGCTGGATGCAATCAACAGTGGCGATAACTCGCTGTTCCTGACCATTGGCCCTGGCGACTTCCTGGTTCACCATGCGATCGCCCTGGGTCTGCACACCACGACCCTCATCCTCGTCAAAGGCGCTCTGGATGCTCGTGGTTCCAAGCTGATGCCGGACAAAAAAGACTTCGGTTACAGCTTCCCTTGCGACGGCCCCGGTCGTGGCGGTACATGCGACATCTCGGCTTGGGATTCGTTCTACCTCGCCATGTTCTGGATGCTGAACACCTTGGGCTGGCTGACCTTCTACTGGCACTGGAAACACCTGTGCGTGTGGCAAGGTAACGTTGCTCAGTTCAACGAATCTTCGACCTACCTGATGGGCTGGTTCCGTGATTACCTGTGGCTGAACTCGTCGCAGTTGATCAATGGTTACAATCCCTACGGTGTGACCAACCTCTCGGTTTGGGCTTGGATGTTCCTCTTCGGTCACCTGGTGTGGGCGACAGGCTTCATGTTCCTCATCTCTTGGCGTGGTTACTGGCAAGAGCTAATCGAAACCATCGTCTGGGCTCACGAGCGTACTCCGCTTGCAAACCTGGTTCGCTGGAAAGACAAGCCCGTTGCTCTGTCGATCGTTCAAGCACGCTTGGTGGGTCTAGCTCACTTCACCGTGGGTTACATCTTCACCTATGCAGCCTTCCTCATTGCTTCAACCTCTGGGAAATTCGGTTAATTAACTAGCTGCATTTTTCAATAGTTGAAACGAAAACTCTCGGTTTTGGGTTTAGCCCCGCCGGGAGTTTTTGTTTTTGTCCAAGACTGGAGACGTGCCGGAGGAGACGGATACGACACCCTGTCTTTAGCTCGGACGATTAAGCCTGTGGGACAATTTCTCTACTTTAAGATTGCATCTGTTTCACGACTACTCCAGAGCTTTACTATGTTTGTTGAGCGTTTTGCGTTAAATAGTGCGCTGGTCGCCTATGTGCACTATCTCAGCTTTGCGGTCGTGTTGGCTTCCTTAACGATCGAGGCATTGACTTTCACGCCAAAACCGACGGTGCGTCAGTGCTGGCAAATTTTGGCAGCGGATACCGCCTACGGAATTGCCGGGATTGGACTACTTGTAACGGGAATTTTGCGTTTGCTGTACTTTGCGAAGGGTGCAGAGTTTTATACGCAAAACCCTATATTCTGGGTCAGGATTGGTCTATTCATAACTGTCGGTTTACTTTCCTTATTACCAACCATTTCTTACCTACGCTGGATTGGTGATTTACGCGACGACAAACTACCGGCAATCCATGCTTGGCAAGCACACTGGATTCCTAAAATTATTTATGCTGAATTAATTGGCTTTAGCCTGATTCCCTTTGTGGCGACACTGATGGCGCGTGGCATTGGTTTACCCGCCTAGATTACGAAAAAGCGTTCGCTCGAAGTTTTGAAAAAAGAGCGTACCAAAGAACACTGAGCCTGTCGAAGTACAGTCTCAGGAACACACGATCGGAATTAAAAACTCTCCCTACCCAACCAGACCTCAGAGGTTTGTAAAACCTCTGAGGTCTTCCAGAGATCGACGAAATAACGTCCCATCCCTTTTGCGTGGCTATAATATTGCCCTAGGATTCACTGCAAGAGATGGCCTCCAAACTATGAACCCATAGGTTGAGTCACGCGTAGCAAAACCCAATCGATGAAGGTAATTATGAATTTGTTGGGTTATTCAAATATAGTGCTAGGCTGCTCAACGGCACTTGCGGACTTCCACCGTCGAGACGGTTTTAGCCGTGATCGGTGCAACAAGATTAATCATTGTGTTGCCGCCCTCTAACTTCGCACAGTCATTATATGGCTCGGAATCGTCACTCGGAGGGGTAGGGGCGAATTGGGAGATCTCAGAGATGCCTGACGAAGTGCTAGCAAAGGCGCTAGTAACCGTCATGAAGGCGGTCAGCAAGGTCGCCACTCCGGCAGTAAGCGTGAAGATTTTTTTAGTGTTGAACATAGGTCGTACGAAGAGAAATAACTTGAGGTAAGCGAAACTTTCAAGCTCAGGATTGAGCGAGCAAAGAACCACAAGATTCAACACCAATTGAAACACGGATGATTCCAGACAATTGTGTGTACACCGTAGATGCTCCGCGCGGTAAGACCTTTCCGACGCGGATCGTCGCGTATCCCAACAGCCCAGATACGAACACCACCGGGAGGCAGAGCGTCCCCACAGCATTCCCACACAGAGCGCAGGAATGGTGGGTCAAAAAATCCTCCCCCCTTACGGCTAGACCTCTGATACGCAATTCGGCTTATAAAGTAGCGGTTGCCGATGAGCACTGAGCCTGTCGAAGTGTGGTTTGGTACTGAAGACGATCAAGGCAATTGTGATCATCACTAAACTGCGACTCTATAGCCGGATTTGGTATGAGGTCTTACAGTTTGATTTTTTTTGATTTCCATCCCACCGTCTTGACAACCCCCGAATCATTCCCCCTAAATCAACCGTGATTTCAGCCGGACAACTGCGAAAATGTTGACAAATACTAAGAAACCTATAAGCGGCAGGGTTTTCTTTTATAATCCCTAACCAGAAGTAACAGCTTTGACGTGAAGCTCTGTTTCTCTCCTGATATGAGCATTTCCCCTCATGTTTAGGTATTTAAGACTTCAGAGGAGATAACATCAAAATGGCAATGGATATGATTCGCGATGCTGGAGATCCGCAAATCGGAAATCTAGCAACGCCCGTAAATTCTTCGGATTTTACAAAGGCTTTCATTAATAATCTACCGGCTTACCGGGATGGCCTGTCGAGCAATCGCCGTGGTCTTGAGATCGGTATGGCTCATGGTTATCTACTCTATGGCCCATTTGCTGTACTTGGTCCGCTTCGGGATTCGGATCTAGCTGCGTTTGCTGGTTTGCTGGCCGCGATCGGTCTAGTGAGCATTTTGACGATCTGCCTGTCGATCTACGGTGATGTTGGCGTTTCGGCTCCCCAGCCGTCGGTCACCACAGCAAACCCACCGAGCGATCTCGGTACAAAGGAAGGTTGGAGCGATTTTGCTGCGGGCTTCTGGGTTGGTGGCTGCGGTGGTGCAGCTTTTGCTTACTTCCTTTGCACAACGCCGCACTTGGCTCCGCTGCAACAGGTTGTTAGTAACGTTTGGTCGTCGTAATCGACTGGTTTGTTAGAACGTTTTTCCTATTGATGTGACGATCGCATCGAGGCAATGATGTTTTAATCGTACTTATGTTTCGCAATCATCAAGAACCCTATCAAAGCTCAGTTTTATCACTGAGCTTTTTTCTTGTTGATTGATACTTCTGAATGACGGAATACATCCGCATGATGCTGAGAGGATGACGATAAAAATACTAATCAATTAGAAAAGCGACCAAAATAATGCAGTTGCTCACTATCTTGATCGCCTTTGAGAGATGTCAATTGTGCTACTGACAATCGCCTATGACGAAAGTCAAATGATGTTCGAGAGTGAATTTAAGCTTCGCTTTCAATGTAAACGAAGAGTAGACCCATTGTTACCGCCGGAAAGACGAGACCAATCATGGGAACAAGAATATACGGCAGGAACGACGCGGTATATGCATCAGTCATTTGAAAGGCTCCTTAAAATAATGACGAGGGATACGAGATTTTACGCCAAAGATGACGGGATAGTCTCAGATCTTAAAATCTCTAATATTTTAGGCGGGTGCTGAGAAATGCAGCGCGATCGCGAATTGGATAGTTAGAAAAGTTTACTGATTTGGGCGAGCCGTCGGTTAAAGGTTGCAGGGCAAGGGAGCGCAGGGTTCAGCCCTACGGTCAGAAAGTGGGTGATTGGAGATGCATGTCGTATGAGGCGAGACCTCTTGCATCAAATCGATGGGCCGCACAGCCACCATGTTCTGGGCCGGGCGTGGTTTGGCTTGTGCTTGAGACCAGTTCCCAATGTTACGGCAAGGTGTCAAGCGATCGGCTCAAATGCTCTATTGGTATTCGATTTAGCTCGAGTAATCGACCCGTTGTCGTGAGGCTTTGATCTGACTGCGCTGGCTTTTTAGCTCCAAACGTCGCTGTTGGGAGCCTTTCGAGGGCTTGGTTGGTTTGCGTGGTTTTTCGATAATCAACGCCGATTTGATCAAAGTTCGTAGGCGATCGAGGGCATCTGCGCGGTTTTGCTCCTGAGTGCAAAACTGCTGGGCTTTGATGATAATCACGCCATCTTTTGTGAGGCGTTGATCTTGCCGATCGAGCAGTTTGGCCTTCACAAAATCGGGGAGAGACGATGCTCGAATATCAAACCTGAGATGAATCGCGGTTGAGACCTTGTTAACATTTTGACCTCCGGCTCCTTGCGATCGCATCGCGTGGAGCTCGATTTCAGTCGTCGATAGTGCGAGATTGGGGTTGATTTGCAGCATGATGGTTGTGATGGATGAAGACGGGGGAATCCCGGGTGGATGGCTAATCTAATCAGGATGACAACCGTTTTAGGTGGGTTGTTCCACAGCGTACTCGATCCACGTTCTATGCTTCATGGATGATCCCCCAGGCTCGATCGGCTCCGAGATGGGAGCTTGACCGCTTGGCAGTGAGATGTATGGCCAAACAACGTAAAAAATCAGACCAACCAACGAAACTATGTCTGACGTGTCAGCGTCCGTTCACATGGCGGAAAAAATGGGCAAGCTGTTGGGATGACGTCAAGTACTGCTCCGATCGCTGTCGGCGTCATCGTCCCTCGTCACGATCAGCAAGCTCTGAATCTGCACCCTAGATCGAAGCATGAAGGCGGATGGACAACGAACAGACGGCCTAATTGCGTTGAGCCGATCGTCAGCCAGCGGCCAGGTAACCGTCCGCCAGCCGTCAACCAGCGTCGATCGGGTGTGATTCGGCAGTTGACTCGACTTGGGTTCCCCTGACAGAACTTATAATCGTAGGGCAATTAGCGGATGTTGCCCCTACAGGCAACTCCGAAAACGGCAACCATTCGGATTGCCCAGCAATGTACCCATCTCAGTTCAGTACTATTAAGCCCGAGTTATCGGGGTATGGAGGATATCAAGCGTGGAAGTGGCGTGGAGACTTAAAGCAATTCGCGGAGCGACAACGGTTCCAGAAAATTCAGTGGATGCCATGCGCGACGCGGTCGTCGAACTGCTCGATGCCCTCGATGCGAACAATTCTTTCAACCCGGAGGATTTGGTTAGTGTTACCTTTTCGGTCACACGGGATTTGACGGCCTTGTTTCCCGCTGCGATCGCGCGACGGCGATCGGGTTGGGATAGTGTGCCGCTGATTGATGTTCAGCATATGCATGTGGAGGGCGATCTGGAGCGCTGCATCCGCTTTTTGATTCATGTCTACATGCCCAGTGATTGCCCTGCGAATCATATCTATCTCCGTCATGCACGCGAACTTCGCCCCGATCTGCCTGCTCTCTCTGTCGCTCACCATCCGTCTTAGCGCCGATCGCGCGACTCGTTTATGTTGAAACGTCTGCGAATCGAAAATTTCGCACTGGTGGATCAGCTTGATCTGAACTTTGGTGCGGGTCTGAATGTGTTGACGGGCGAAACGGGGGCGGGAAAATCGATCGTGCTCGATGCGCTCGATGCGGTCTTGGGCGGAAAAACCAGTGGTCGTTGCATTCGTACGGGAACGGATCGCGCGTTAATCGAGGCGACGTTTTCGCGGGTGGCCGTTGATTGCGATGAGATCGACAACGAAACGCCACTCGTGATTCGGCGTGAGTTGATCGCCGGGAAACGTGGCAGTCGCAGTAAATACGCGATCGATGGTCAAACTGCCAGTCAGAAAGACATTCAGGCGCTACGATCGCGCTACCTCGAAATTGCAGCACAAGGCCAAAGTGTGCAATTGGGACAAACCGGTCATCAGCGGAACTTGCTGGATCTCTACGGTGGCGAGACCCTGATCGCCCAGCGCCAAATCGTGGCGGATTGCCATAGCACCTGGCAACGGGCGCTGAAGCAACTCGACACCCGTCGCCACAGTGAAGCTCAACGGCAGCAGCAGCTTGATTTATTCACCTATCAAATCGAAGAACTCCGCACGGCTGATCTCAGTAGTCCCGATGAACTCAATGATTTATTGCAGGAAGCATCACGCCTGAATCACGTGGTTGAACTGCAACGCCAAAGTTATGAGGTGTACCAACTGCTGTACCAGGCGGAAGAGGGGAGCGCGGCGGCGGATATTCTCGGGACGGCGGAAGCGACGTTAGCGGAAATGGTGGAGTACGATGGGGCGATCGCACCCATCCTAGAACTGGTCAGCGATGCTTTGGTGCGTGTCACCGAAGCGGGCAATGCCATGAATGCCTACGGGGATGGCCTCGAAGCCGATCCGGAGCGCTTGGAGATCGCCGAGGCACGTATCCGTCAACTCAAGCAAATTTGCCGCAAGTATGGCCCAAGCTTGGGAGATGCGATCGATCGGTACCAGGATTTATGTGAACAGGTCGAAGAACTCACCGGGGGCGGTAGCTCGATCGAGGCGTTAGAAGCACAGGTGCTTGCCCTCCAGCTTGACCTAGATCGATCCTGTCTGACCCTACGAGACCAGCGACGTGAAGCTGCCGATCGGCTCGAAACTCGCCTGACTGCCGCCTTGCAACCGCTCGCCATGGACAAGGTTCAGTTTCAGGTAACCATCGAGCCGATCGCACCAACGGCCAGCGGCGCCGATCGCATCACCTTTCAGTGGAGCCCCAACCCTGGGGAACCGCTCCAACCGTTGGCGACAACGGCATCCGGTGGGGAAATGAGCCGCTTTTTACTGGCACTCAAAGCCTGTTTTAGTGAAGTGGATCGCGTTGAAACCATGGTGTTTGATGAAATTGACGTGGGGGTTTCCGGTCGCGTTGCCAGTACGATCGCAGAAACGCTCTACCGTCTCAGCCAGCGTCACCAGGTGTTATGTGTCACACACCAGCCCCTAGTGGCCGCCATGGCCGACCATCACTACCATGTGGCGAAACAAATCATCTCCGAAGCAGAGTGTGGCGAGGACGATCGTACCGTGATTCGTGTTTTTCCCCTGAGTCCCGACGATCGTCGCCTTGAACTCGCGCAACTTGCCAGCGGCACGATCGAAACGAGTGGCGATCATCAAGCCACGAGCGACGCCGCCACGGCCTTTGCCGAATCACTGCTGAGCCAAGCTGCAACCCTGCGTCACCAGGTTGGGGAAGCTTCGATCGCGCTGCTAGACCCCACGACGCCCCAAAAAACAAGCCGCCCCCCCAAAAAACGCTCCACCTCAAAACCCAAAATCCAAGCCAAAACTCCCGCAACCGTTCAATCCACCGAGCCGCAAAATCCCCCCGAAAAACTACCGCGCCAATCCATTGCTTAAAGACCGGTTCAACGAAAGGTTTTTGAGACAATAAGATGCTTAAAAAAATTGCAAACCCTTGATTTAAGGACATGACCGAAATCTCAGAACCAGCGCCTATTCATAAGTTTTGATGTCCCAGTCCGCGATCGTTGGCCCATTACCCCGCATTCCGCTGCAAAGCAATAAAAATCATGCATGGTTGGCAGTGTAGGCAGTACAGACGCGATCTCAGCTTGCGTTCACCGCTCAATCCGGCCAGTTCTAGAGTCTGTATTTGCCCTGTGCGGTGTCTGAAGCCCCGCCGTCGTAGGCCAAACTTGTTGATAAAATAGCTGGGTTGTAATGTCTGTCAGCGGATCAATTCACTCGCGTCGCTTTTCCGCTCTATTCTCCAGAGCTGGAGCCATCAAGAACCCGAGTTTTTTACCTATTCGTTCACTCAAGTCTCAGAGAAAATAGTCGTGGCTAAAGAAAGACCGTGGTTCACTCGCATCATGCTGCTCGTCGGCGCGATCGCCTTTATTAGCTTTGCCCTTGCTCCCCTGCTGAGCAGCGTCCTCGATGCTCGCCAAGTTTCCCAGCAGCCCTCACCCTCCCAGGAGACCAACAACCCCGAAGCGCAACAGGAAGAACTGCAAGCCCAAGCGCGAGGGTATGAGTTGGTACTTCAGCGAGAGCCGGAGAATGAAACGGCACTGCGCGGTTTAGTGGAAGTGCGTTTACAGCTCAATGACATTGCCGGTGTGCTCGAACCGCTGGAAAAGCTGGCAGCGCTGAAGCCCGATGAAATGCGCTACACCATTCTGCTCGCTCAGGTAAAGCAATTTACCGAGGATCTGGAAGGCGCAGCGCAAATTTACCGCAAAATTCTGCAAAAGGAACCGGGCAACACCCAAGCGCTCCAGGGGTTGGTTGAGCTGCTGGTGAAGCAGGAACGCCCAGAAGCGGCGATCGGTTTGCTAGAGGAGACGCTGCAACTCGCGCCGGAAGCGAATACCGCGAAAGCCGGTAGCATCGACGTGGTAGCGGTGCAGTTGCTTCTCGGACAGGTGTACACCGAGCAGCAACGTTTCGACGAAGCGTTACAAGCCTACGACAACACCCAGAAAGCCAACCCAACGGATTTCCGCCCCCTCGTGGGTAAGGGTTTGATCCTGCAACGTCAGGGCAAGATCGAGGAAGCACGGGCGATCTTGACCACGGCCTCTAGCCTTGCTCCGGCGCAGTACAAGGATCGAGTGGATGCACTGATTGCACAACTGGACGCACCAACTCCCGCAGAGGTGAAGTTGGACGACAAACCCGCTACCGAGGCACAGCCCAACGGCGAACAACCCGAAGCAGGTTCAACAGAGGGAGCGGAGCCTGAGCCAGCAGCCGAGGGTGAGGAGAGTACACCCGATACCGACCCGGCTCAGTAGACCTCTTGTATGCAGTGATTTTTTCTGTTCCCTTATTCCCCGGCCCTCAGTGCATCGCTTCTCCCTGACGAGGGAGAAGGGGAGTAGAGGTAAAACTAAGGTGTTCAAAGTCCCTCGCCCTCGTGAGGGAGAGGGGCGAACCCAGTTTCGTGTGAACCAGAGATGTGTAGACACCGGAGGAGCCTACGGGGAATCGCAAGACCAGACTTGACCGGGAGGTGGTGTGTAGAGGTCGTAACCCGCACGATTTAAGCTCTCGAATTCAACCCAAATGTCGATTCCTTCGGGTTGCTCTGTGGGGACGATCGCCGTGGAGGGGATGGGGTCGGAGGCTTCGAGCTGGGTGCTGTCCTCACCGTTAGAACTGGCCGTACTAGCCGTACGGTTTGGTTCGAGGGCGAGATCCTGTGGGCACGATCGCACTTGTAACCAATGTCGGTCTAGGGTTTTGTCGATCGCCTTAACCTGAACGATCGCCCCGGACGGAATCGCACCATCCAAAGGCGGCGAAGTCTCGATTTTGTCGGGATACGCCACCAACGGACGGCGTAGCATCAGTTGTTGACCGACCTTGAGGGTGGCGGAGGTGGTTTGAGCCGAGTCGATGCGTGTACGATCCTCAAGCTGGATTTCCGCAGCATCATTACTAGGGCGATCAACCGGTAGATTGCGGTCGGACTCTTGGGTTAGGTTGGTGCGTCCGACAAACCGTTCGATCAAGCTTGGTAGGAAAACACCCGTCAGAATGGCGAGCGGCACACTGATCGCAAGCACGGGCAACACAAACGAACGGCGACGTGGGTGAATGGCTGTGTTTGTATTGGCAGCGACGGTGGCATGGGACGAATCGATCGGGGCGGCGGCGGCATTGGGTAAGGGAACCAGGCAGGCGGTGAGGTCTGCGGACTCGATCGTCTGATTGGGGCGCGGCAGTACCTGAAGTTGCATCAGACCCACGGTGACATTGTCATGGCCGTTTTGCGTATTGGCGATCTCAACCAAACGATGGGCGGCGCTGGTCAGGGACGTGGTCTGATTGAGAATGGGTTGCAGTTCTGTTTTCCAATGCTGTTCGACGCGATCGTAGTCGCTCAGGCCATCGGAACAGAGCAGAACAATACAGTCCTCATTAACGATAAAGCGTTGGGTTGTCGGATACAGGTGGTTAGAGGCTCCCATGCCTAGGGCTTGGACGAGGGAACCGGCGGCGGGTTGGTGGACAGCGGTGCGATAGAACGCATAGCCAAGTCGGACTTCTCGGCTGGCAACGTCATCATCCACGGTGAGGGAGTAAAAGGCACGAGCATTCACCAAGTAGGCGCGACTGTCGCCCACGTGGGAAATAAACAGGTCGTTATCCTCTCCTTGTCCAATCACGATCGTGGTTCCCATGCGCTGACGCCCCTGGCGTTGCTCATCGTTGTTGCGCTGACCGATGACATCATTGGCGATCGCGATCGCGTCTCGCACCCGTTCCAGTTTGTCGGCGCGAGATTGGGTGGAGACGCTAGGGGCTGGCCCATCGGGAAGATGAACGTGCGCCGAAACGGTACTGATGGCTAGCCCCGAGGCAATATCGCCCCCATCATGGCCGCCGACTCCATCGCAGACAATGCTTAAAACCTGCGATCGTGGGGGATCGGGTTTTTCCGTCAGTGGAAAGCACGCATCTTCATTACGGCTGCGACTCGGACCGCGATCACTCAGGGTGGTGACTTGCCAGCGGTAATCCCGTGTTGTTTTGAGGCGATCAATCGCGCGATCGATCACCGTTTGCACCTGTTCCGGCGTGTGCAATTGACCCTCGATCATGTAGCGACAAAGCTGATCAAAAAAGTCCCGGAGCGGCGGTTTCGTCGTGGGAACCCAGCGCGACCACAGATAGCCCAGCTTATCCAGTCCTGGGGGGTGACTGCCAGTGTCTGGGATGAGTTGGGCGATCCGAATAAATGAGCCATCAACACGCACCTGCTGAGAATCCAGCAGCGTGCTAGCGACCCCTTCCCGTACGCAATCCGTCCATAGGTTCAGAATTTGCCACAGCCAACCCAACTTGTGTAGATCATCCACTTGGCTCCAGGCTAGGTCGATATGGGGATACTGCCGCCAGGTTCCATTGCTGCGGGGTTCGATCGGTGCATTTTCGAGGAGCCAAATAACCGGGGTATCCGCTTCCGTACTGTCTACGGTGGGGCTAGCGGAACCGTAAATTTGGGGAACGTGCCAACGGTAGGGGAAAAGCCGGAGATACGCACGAATTTCAGGAGGGACTTGCTCGGGAACGTGGGGCAGAATACCGGGGTAGGTATCGAGGTAAACGCGATCGTGTTTGAGGATGTAGCGATCATCGAGCATCTCTGGCAGTTCGTCCGAGGATCGACCGGGTTCGATCGCCCAGAGATAGCGTTTCGGGAGCAACGTTCGACACCGCTGACAGAATTTACTGCGCTCGGCGTTGGGGGCTTGGCACGAAGAATTGGGGCAGTAAAGCGTCGCGTCACGATCCATCAGAATACCGTCAGTCAAGAGGTCGGGAGGGGGCGTTAACCTGTAGGAAGATGGGGGGGCGGTGTGACACGCACGGCAGCCCTGCCCGAGGTGTGAATATTGTAGCGCTCTGCTTCAAGTCCTCTCGTCGGTCCTACGGGTGATTGTCGGTTTGGCGGTGTGGGAAGTCTCGATCGCCAATTGGCTGTGGTTATTTGGGTGACAAGGGGGCGAGTGCGTGGGAGTTGGCCTCTAAGGATTTGGGAACGCTGGGAATCGTTGAGAGTGGCTGATCCGAATCTTTAACATTCAGGAACATTCGGGGAACATTTTGCACTCAACCGGACTCGAAGACGTTCAGGATGGACAATAGGGAAAGTCTGAATCGAGGTCTACGATCGCAAGTGAGAGCATTGGGTCAGGGCTTGATTTGTGGTCCGTCTGAGCTACGCTCGTGAGGGGTGTTACAGATTAACGATAACGATCGCGATCGGCCAGGATTGAGCCTCTTGATTAGGGTGTTGAGCCGCCGATTGTTCCAAGACCCGATGTTGTCGCTACGATTTAGCTTGAGATTCAGGGCTAGTTTCGGGCTAGTTTCGGGTCTGACCCAAAACCCGTGCGGTGATCAATTGCCGCTCCCTGAACCACCTCACGACCTTAGGTCTGCGTGTTGCCAGTTATTGGCTGTGTGTTGTTTGCTTGTTTCAACGCTTCCCGTTTCCTCGAACTATGACGACTCTTTCTGCTTCTATCCGATCGCCGTTTTCGCAGTGCCCAACCCGAACTGCGGCGTCTGCTCTTGTGGTGCTGGATGCACGGATTGAGGACTTAGCGGCGCTGCGATCGCACCTCGTGTCTGGCGTTGCGACGCTGGTCATTGAATCCACGGTGGATGGTTTGGCGTGGGTACAGCAGGCGCTCGATCGTCAGCCCAATATCCGGGAACTACATTTGATCTCCCATGCCCGTCCGGGGTCGATCGAATTGGGGGCGATCGGGATTTCCCGAGACACGATCGCGCTTCAATCCCAAGCGCAGATGTGGACGGCGATCGGTCGTCGGCTAGAGCGAATCGTGATCTATGGCTGTCAGGCAGCGGCAGGCGATGCGGGTTCGGAATTGGTCGAAAAACTAGCACGGTTGACGGGCTGCGCGATCGTCGCCTCAACCACCAAAACGGGGCATCGCGATCGGGGTGGTGATTGGAAGTTAGATGTCACGGCTGGAGATGTTGATGAGCGTCCGGCGATCGGGATTTTTCACCCCTCGATCGTGACGTATCCCGGCATTCTGGCTCCTCCGAACGATGACTTTAGCATTACTGAAGATGGGAACCTGAGCGGTAATGTAATCGCCAACGATGGTGGCGGTAATTTTGGAGGATGGGTCAAGAGCGATAACACGATCGTTTCCCCGACACTTACCACACCGAAAGGTGCAACCGTCACAGCACAGCCAGATAGCTCGTTCACCTATTCACCGACGGGTTCTGCGACACTTCAAGCCCTACCCGGAGGAGTTTTAACCACCGATACATTTCGATATTTCAATTTCAGTAGTACCCCAAACACTCCGCTCGTTACCGTAACTATCACAGGAGTTAACGATCTCCCGGTTGCACAACCCATCGCGTTTACCATTTCCGAAGATAATACTGCGACATCGCTCGGAACTGAATCGGCCTTTGATGCTGCCTTCTCTGATGTTGATACGGGAGACACTTTAAAGTCGATTACACTCGTCACACTGCCCGCCTCCGGCATCCTGAAATTAGGCATCACTAACCTCAGTATTGGCTCCGTCATCCCACGCAGCCAGATCGATGACTTGATTTTTATCCCCGTTTTGAACTCAAACGAGGCTCAGTCGTTCACATTCCAAGTTACAGATAACTACGCCTCGGCTATCAGTACCAACATCGCCACCGCGACCCTGAACATCGCCGCGAGCAGTGATCCGCCAGGGGCTGTCGATGATACGGCTCAAACCAAGCCCAGCACCAGTGTCCTCATCGACGTCACCGCCAATGACTCAGACCCCGACGGCGACAACTTCGACATTTTCGTGTCCGGCAGTCAGGCCACCTCCAGCAAGGGCGGTCGCATCAGCTTTACCAGCACCAAGACCCTAACCTACACGCCACCTTCGGGCTTTGTCGGTGTCGATACCTTTACGTACTCAATCACCGACGGCAGCAGCCGCGACAGTGCGACGGTGTCCGTTACGGTCAACACCAGCCCCGGTGCGAATGATGACTTTGCGATCGCCACGGGCGGCGTTGCTAACGATATCTTTCCCCTCGCCAACGATACGGATGCCAATGGTAACGATACGGTTACCTTTGCCTCAAGTCTGCCCCTAGCCACCGAAAAAGGTGGGCAAATCACCCTCGCCGATAATGCAACGCAGAACTACACCTACACCGCACCATCCGGTTTTACGGGGGCCGATCGGGTCACCTACACCATTGCAGATGCCTTTGGTGCCACCGACACGGCTGTGATTAATCTCAATGTCGCCAGTACTGTGAACGACATTGTGAAAACACGCATCAATACCCATGTATTGATGGATCTGCTGGCCAACGATAGCCAATTTGAACCGCTACGCTTCAAAAGCTTCGATACCGTGGGCCGCAACGATGGCATTATCTCGGTCGAAAAAGACAATATTCTACGCTACACACCGCCAACGAATTTTGAGGGTGAGGATTACATCTTTTACACGGCGGTCGATAGTCTTGGGAATGAAGACACAGCGCTGGTGACGATCGTGGTTAGCCGCCTGTTTGAAGACCCCAATGTGGACCCCACTCTCCCCGTCCCCAATCCGGAAGACTCCCTCACTGGCTCCGAAGGCAGCACGATCACAGTGCCTCCCCTACCCACCCCGACGACCAATCCCACCGCCAGCACCCGCGCCGTCCCCAGTGATGCAGGCGGTACAGCCTTTGGTGATTCGGACAGCAACTCGATCGTTGGCCTCAACGGTAACGATATCCTGGTGGGGTTTGAGGGGAACGATAACCTGCTTGGCGGTAGCGGTGACGATCAGCTTTTTGGCAACACCGACAACGACTACATTGCAGGCAACAGCGGTGATGATCTCGCCTTTGGCGGTCAGGGCAATGACTACATCTTGGGTGAGGCGGGCAACGACCTGTTATCCGGAGAAGACAACGAAGATATTATTTCTGGCGGGGATGGAAACGATTTCCTGTTTGGTAACCGTGGGCTCGATCGCATCGATGGTGGGCGCGGTGATGACTCAATTTTTGGGGGCCAAGATGCCGACACCCTCACCGGTAGCTTTGGTAACGATATTATTTCTGGCGAACGCGGCAACGACACCATCCAAGGCGGCAATGAGGATGATGTGCTCTTTGGGAATAGTGAAAATGATCTCCTGGATGGCAGTTCGGGGAACGACATCCTCTACGGCGGCCAAGATCAAGATATTCTCTACGGCGGAACCGGCAATGATCAGCTTTACGGTGATGTCGGCAATGATGACCTGAAAGGTGATGATGGGAATGACACGCTAACAGGGGGAGCTGGCGAGGATACCCTGACGGGTGGTGGCGGTAGCGATCAATTTACGGTGGTGAATGATGGTTCGATCGATATCATCACCGACTTTGTCCCCGGCACCGATAAGCTCTTTTTCCCAACCTTGACGCGGGATCTCGTCTCCGTCATCGACAACAACGGCAACACCTTCGTGCAGGACTTTTCGAGCAATACCACCCTGGCGGTCCTCAGCGGTATCGCGTCCAACCGTATTACCGTGGGCGATTTAGCGTTTTAACCCGCTGGACCGGTGCGGGATCGCGGCTTTGGGTCAGGCGCGATCCCAAGCTTGCCGCAGCACCCGACCCGCCGATCGTGCCACGATTAACGTCACGAACAGACCCACCACAATATCCGGCCAGGGGCTGGAAAATAGTGCGACGAACGCTGCTGCAACAATGACAGAACTGTTATTGATTAAATCGTTGCGTGAGCAGAGCCAGACAGATTGCAGGTTAAGGTTATCGTCCCGGTGGCGTGTGAGCACCAGTAGGCAAAAGATATTAGCGATCAGGGCGAGCAGTGCGATCGCCCCCATAACGCTCGGGGTCGGCAGGTCCGGATGCCAAAGTTGATAGAGAGCACGGCCAAAAATGATGATCGCAGACAGGAACATCAGCCCGCTTTTCAAGAGGGCCGCGCGAGCTTGGGCGCGATCGCCACGATCCAGGACGTACAGACTGGTTCCGTACGCTAACGCATCACCGAGCATATCGAGGGAATCGCCCGTTAGAGCCAACGATCGCGATCGTAGCCCACTCACCAGCTCCACACCGAACATGATGGCATTCACAATTAATACGGCCCACAGAACCTTGCGCTGTTGACGTACCAGTTCATCGAGGTCGTGGCCATGGTCGCAGCAATCAGGCATGGTTATGCTCCGCTAAAGGGTCATGGCGCATCATTTCAGAACGGGTGTCCTCACTCTGAATGCTGTTTCCATTATGAGCCGATGTGATTAACCCTGGTGTCAGCCCTGCTGTCTGCCCTGAGCCACCCATCCCGAAACGAACCCCGAGGCAGATCTCCCATTTATCTTCTCGAGTTCTTCACCTTTATCGTTTACCGTTACAACCACCCGTACAAACGCTTGACGCCACGTAAAGAATCTATCAAGCGTGGCTAATCTTCTCTGAAGTAAGGCTATAAACCATAGTTTAAATGCGATACTATGTGGCTTCCAGTATCTTTCTTCTCGTCCAAATTGGCCCTCAATTTTGATACATTACGATGACATCAGTAATTTTTGATCACACTTTCTTAACTATTGACTCAAATTCAAAATAGCGAATCTTTGGGGCTAAAATTTTTCTTAAATTAACGAATGAGTAGCATATTTCATGCGTTCGCTAAGAAAATTGTTTTTGGATTTGGATTTGGCTTCGAGGTTAACGGCGATCCCAAATATTGCTAAACAACGAATTTTAGATCTGACAAAACTAGGCTAGCAATTCAAGCGAGAACAAGCCAGTGTATCCATGAGTAATCCTTTGGACGCGATTGCATTCGTTCTGCTTTGGCTCGGACTGCCAGATTGCATCTGTCGATCATTTCGTTGTATAAAAAACGCTTCAACTGCCAATTTAACGTATTCTTTGTGATTCAAGGTTAATCTCTTGTCTAGTCTCTCTTTGTCGCTGTTGAAAGTTCTTGGATGGAACGCTAAAAATCGCCTGATTCGTCACACTCGATCGGCACAAAACACCCAGACTAATTTTCTCCGATCTTTAATTCGCCATCATCAAAACACTCAGATCGGCTTAACATTTAAGCTGCCACAGATTCAGAGCGTGGATGATTTTCGCCGCAATGTTCCCATCTTTCCCTACGAATTTTACGAACCGTATACCGATCGCATTGTCCAAGGCGAAACCAACGTTTTAACCCCCGACAAAGTCGATTACATCAACCTTACCAGCGGTTCTACCGGACGAAAAAAACAAGTCCCTGTCACTGCACGCTTTCAGGCTTCCCTACGACGGGCGGACATAGCGAGCCTTGGGTTTGCCTTGGATGCACTGCGGGAGCACGGCTCGCGTTTCGGACGTAGCATCATCACCAACTCAGCTCAAATCCAGGGCATTACACCCGGAGGGACAGAATTTGGGCCGGTGAGTGTGGGTAGCTTACGTAAGGGCAAATTTTTGTTTGAACAGGGATTTTCCTTACCCTATGCGGCGCTGAATGTTGGTGATACGGCGGCGCGTCACTACATATGTTTGCTGTTTGCTCTCAGCGATGCTGAGATGCGTGGTTTTATTACCAATTTTCCGATGTTGGTGTTGCGAACTTGTCAGTATCTCGAAGATTTTGCCGAGTCGCTGATTCAGGATCTCGCCCAGGGAACGATCGCGCCAGATCTCCTGATCGATCCGCCCCTACGTCGCCAGCTTGAAAAATTGCGCCGTCCCCAACCCCAACGTGCTCATTTTTTACGCACCATCCTGGAGCGTGACGGTCGCCTGACGCCTAAAGCCGCCTGGCCCAAACTCTCCTATGTGTTCACGGCGCGGGGTGGCACGTCAGATTTTTACTTCGATCGCTTCCCGACCTACTTTGGTGATACGCCGATTTTTGGTGGGGTTTACGGCACAGCGGAAGGAACGTTTAGTGTCATTCCCGACTTTAATGTCGATGGTGGCATTTTGGCGATCGAAAGTGGCTTTTTTGAATTCATCGCGGAAGAGCACTGGAACGAAGAGCAGCCGCCAACGTTGCTACCCCACGAAGTGCAGGTTGGACAGCGTTACCGGATTCTCGTGACGAGCTACAGCGGTTTTTATCGTTACGATATCGGTGATGTGATTGAGGTAACGGGTTTTTATAACGACGTGCCCCGCATTGTGTTTCGTCATCGGCGCGGCGGTTTGCTGTCCTCAACGACGGAAAAAACGACGGAATTCCACGCGATCGAAACCTTACGCACGCTTCAAGAGGAGTTTCAGATCAAGCTGGAGGATTTTTGTATCACCCTAGCCGATGATGCAATTCCGGGGGGCTATGTGGTCAATATTGAACTCGCGGCGGGTCACACACTGGCCGATCCGGATCACTTCCTCAAGCGTTTTGAGTATTGGATGGCGACGTTTAATGAGCCCTACGGGACGGTGCGTCAAAGCCAAGTGCCGCCGCCGCGCTTGCGGGTGTTGCGATCGGGCAGTTTTATCGAAGTGCGACAGCGTCAGGTACAGCGCGGCATGTTTGACTCGCAGCTTAAGATTTTGCACATCCAAAATGATGCGAGTCTGTTGGCAGATTTGCCGATCGAGCAAGAGATCTGGTGGAATACTCCATCTCCTGCCGTGCTGTCTTAATCCACAGAACAAGTCGGGTAAATGCATAGAGACGGGGCTTGATTGTCGGCTCAGGGCAAACGCATACTCGTCTAGCTTGATCCTGTGTCCTGATGTCGATTGATCGTCGGGCGCATTGCCATGCGCCCCTACGCGCATAACGGATTAGAAGTGCTCAACTCGATGCCAAGCCGATCGCCCGTTATTCGACTTTTGTAATCGTGCGAATGGCGGCCATTTCAGGATCGAGCGTCAGAAAGGCGATCGATTCCACGTGGGACGTGTGGGGAAAGAGATCGATCGGCTGGACACGATCGAGCGAATACAAGCCGCCCTCACAGAGCAATTTCAAATCCCGCGCCAACGTCGCCGGTTTACAGCTCGCATACCCGATGCGCTTCGGTTTTAAACGGCGTAGCGCATCGATGACGATCGGATCGCAACCCTGACGCGGCGGATCGAGAATGACCGCATCGACTTCACCAAAAAGCCGATCGCTCGCCACCTGGAAGAGACGATCCTCCACACGACCGGAATAGAAAAAGGCATTTTCAATCCCGTTGGCCATTGCATTCGCTTCGGCGCGATCAACTGATCGTTCATGGACTTCAATCCCGATCGCCTGCTTCACCGCCTTCGCCAACGGCAGCGTAAACGTCCCAATGCCACAGTAGGCATCGAGCAGCGATTCTTCCGGCTGAAGCTTTAACCCGTCGATCAGCGTCTCGATCATGATTTCCGCTGCTTCGGTATTCACCTGGAAAAACGTATCCGAGCCCAATTCCAGATTCAGCCCTGCAAACCGTTCATTGAGCACACCGGAACCGGCCACAGTGTAGGTTTCTGCACCAAAAATTGCGTTGGTCTTGTGCGGATTGATATTAATCGTCACACCCACCAAGCCGGGAAAACCATTGAGCCAGTGCTGCGCTTGGGCTTCCAAGTCCGGCAACTTACCACCCCGCGTCACCAGTGTTAACAGCATTTCGCCCGTGTGGTAACCGATGCGGAGCCCAATGTGACGGATCTCGCCAGTGTGCTGCTTTTCGTCGTAGATTGGCCAGTCGCAATCTTCGATGTCGCGCTTCACCTGTTGCAGGATTTCATCGAAGGCTTCGGGCTGGACTGGACATTGATTAAGATTGACGATTTTGTGGGTCCCCTGTTGGTAATACCCAGCACGCACGCGCCCGTCTTGACCGCGATCGACGGGATAGGTCACCTTGTTGCGATAGTGCAGATCCTGGCCCGTGGTTTTCACTGCCGCAACCGGCGGCGTTGCAAACCCACCAATCCGTTGGAGCGCTTGTAATACTTGCTGATATTTCGCACCGAGCTGACCGCCTTGTTCCCCGGCGGGTTCGTTCTCTCCGGTGGAGTAGACCACGTGTTGCCACTGGCAGCCGCCGCACTTATCGGCCAAAATGCAGGGCGGACGTTGGCGATCGGGTGACGGCTTTACAATATTTAATAGCTTGGCATGGGCGAACGATCGCTTCACGCGCACCAGCCGAGCCGTGACCCGATCACCCACTGCCGTTTGTGGGACAAACACGACGCGATCGTTCCAACGCCCGACCCCGTCGCCACGATCGCTCAGATCCACAATCTCAATTTCGAGGCTTTCGCCCTGCTGCCAGGTTCCCGGCTGGGACAGACTCGGGCTGCCATCCCGGCTGAAATGATCATTATTCGTACGATCGTCGGCCTGCGTATCTGCCATCTATTCCGCCAAACTCATAAAGTCGATAGACTATAACCTTAGTATTCTCGAACAAATTTTTTAAATCATGAGTGTTGTTAGTCAAGTCATTCTAAAAGCTGACGACGACCTGCGCTATCCGAGTGCTGGCGAGCTGAAAGGCATTCAGGCGTTTTTCAAGACGGGCGAACAACGCTTTCGCATCGTCGAAACCCTTTCGGAAAACGAAAAGAAAATCGTAGCGAAGGCAAGTCAAGAACTGTGGAAACGTCGTCCCGAGTACATCGCAGCGGGTGGTAACGCCGCCGGAACCCGCGAGCGCAACCAGTGTCTGCGGGATTACACCTGGTATCTGCGTTTGGTGACCTACGGCGTCCTGTCGGGGGATAAAGAGCCGATCGAATCGATCGGTATCATCGGCGCTCGTGAAATGTACAACGCATTGAACGTCCCGATGGTCGGTATGGCGGAAGCGATCACCTGTCTGAAAGAAGCCTCCCTCGGGCTTCTCAGCGCTGAAGATGCCCAGGAAACCGCGCCCTATTTCGACTACATCATTCAAGAAATGGCATCTGCCTAGGATTTCAGCGGCGCAGGGTTTGGCCGCAATTGTTTGATGATTTTCCCCACCGCTGATGCCAACAGCGGTGGGGATTTGTTTCAGATCGAAAGGATACGATCAGCCTGGAATTATAACCAGTAGCGGCTATAACCAAATAGTGATATGGTTGTCTCGTGGGTTTAACTGTCGTCATCGACTCACAAATTCTGCACACTGATCGGGATATCCTTTATGCAAACTTCCACTTTTGTCGCTACAGCTCAAACGATTGACGCGATCGCCTTGCGTCAGATTCTCGAATCTGAAACGGTCTCACTCGTAGATGTGCGGGAAGCGGGAGAACACGCGCGGGAGCGAATTGTGGGATCGACACTACATCCCTTATCCAGTTTTGAGGCAGAGGTGGTGCGTGCATTACCTGAGCCGATCGTCTTGTATTGCGCCAGTGGTAACCGCTCTAACCAAGCCGCTCAAAAACTTGGCACGATCGGCGATCGGCGCATTTACCAACTTCGGGATGGGATTGCAGGTTGGAAACAAGCGGGTTACAAAACCGAGATCGATCGTCGTGCACCGTTACCGATGATGCGCCAAGTGCAGATTGTCGCGGGTTCTTTGGTACTAACGGGAACTCTGCTCGCGGCTTTTGTGTCACCTTGGTTTTTGATGTTGACCGGATTTGTCGGCTCGGGTCTGATCTTTGCTGGAGCGACCGGCTTTTGTGGCATGGCTAATCTCTTGGCCATGCTTCCGTATAATCGAGTGAAATGACAACCCAAATTTTGGGCAACCTGGGAGCTGTTATCAATTTAATTCCTAGCGCTGACCTCGCAAGGGTTCCAGCCCCTAATTCTTCTGTTGAGTGGTTCAACGGCTTCGCCGATCCGGGTTCTATGATTCGTTGATGACACACCCCCAATTGAGATGGTAATCGGTCATCGGACAAGTCTTCAGTCATAGGTTAGGCTGAGAGGATCTGTCTGATGCCCAGAGTGTCTAGACGCTCTTTCCACGCGAGCGTTTTGCATCTCTGAGATCATGGCGCACAGAGATAACCGACATGGTTGCTTTGTGATTGCCGCGATCGATCGCCATCAGTCCTGCGGCCTACATTTTGTACTTCAGACCTTATTCTTTCCTCAATACCATCGCCATGACCGCTGTTTCAAACGAAGCTCTCATACAAGTTTCTGACTATTTTAAAGTTTTGTCGGAAGTCAGCCGTCTACGAGTATTGTGTGTTTTGAAAGAGGGCAAAAAGAACGTTAGTGAAATTATTGCAGCGACGGGACTCGGACAAGCGAATGTCTCCAAGCATCTGAAAATGCTGACCCAAGCTGGATTTGTCACCCGTGATCCCCAGGGGGTGAGTGTGTATTACTCGATCGATGATCCGATCGTGTTTCAGCTTTGCGAGCTTGTGTGTACGGAGCTATCCAATCGTTTCGAGCAGCAGGCGCAACAGTCTGAGCGGCTGCGTAATCTACGCCACACGATTTAGCCTTCCGCTTTGTGGTTTCGTTGTCCAAGCCTTCGCA
>RDYZ01000279.1 GCA_004293855.1 Oscillatoriales cyanobacterium
CCCAGCGAAATTGGAGAAAAGTCATAATTTTTAGGCTGTAAGGTTCGCCCATGCCGTAGAAATGTTTTGGCTTTTAAGTCTACTAAAAAAGCTTCATATCTGTCATCACATTAAATCAAAAATAGGTAGTGATGCAGCGTAATGGTGTTTAATCGCCAAAACCAGCATTGATCAAGTGCTACACATCGGAAATCCCATTACCTTGCATCACCACCCAAAAATACAGGGTCAACGCATACTCCCAACACGAATAGATTGATCGATGCAAGGGATACGAGATCGTGGGTGCATTGCCATGCTACAAATTCACCATTTTTTCATTTCAAATCGAAAAATTCTCACTTCAATCCTTTATCCTCCTCGGGGCGTATGACAATGCGCCCGATGATCAATCGACATATGATCGAGCGAGATGAGTATGCGTTCGCCTTGATAGAAAATAGACCTTATCTCAAACATTAAATATTGTAGGGGTAAAAGACGAGAAACCGGTCTCTCAATATCCAGACAATACCTCTGGCCCAACGAGATCAATTTGACAGGACTTACACAAACTATCGAAACTCGTAGGGACGGAATGGCAATGCGCTCACGGTATTGCGTGGTTTGAGCCGGTCAGTGCGTAAGTCCTGTTTGATAAGGTTTACTTCCATAGCAGAAGCCGATTAAATTAGAACACTCTCGTTGAATTTGAAAACGGCACTATTCGCTTCGCGAAGGCTACGCCAACAACTCTACTCAGTGCTCTTCGCTTTTTTTGATGAGCCCTAAGCAAATATTTTTTTGCTGTATATGGTCAATTCAATTATTTCTAGAATACTCTAGGAGCGTTGAGCGGCATCGAAATGCGGCTTATAAGAACGTAAGCAAAGTCTATTTTAGTGTCAGATTATCTAGTAGATATTCTGGTTTTAATAAATTGATGTGCTTGAGATTGTTGTATAGTCAGAATGTTTACATATTTTACTGAAAATATGACAGAAATTACACCGTGGGGCTCGGTTTTTGCGACGGATGCCACCGGATTTATCCTCAATGAGTGTCACGCAGATAAAATATCGTCTCCTTGGTCAGGGTTAGTTGTAGAGTTAAGTGATCGATGCCAAAAAATGTGGTCAACTCGTCTAGAAGGGCTATATTTGAGAGGGTCTGTACCACGCGGTTTAGCAATTCCACACTTGTCGGATGTGGATAGTTTCGCGATTTTATCCGGGGAAATAACGGAAGTGGATCGTGAACGATCACGACAGGTTACCACACAAATTAATCAGCGCTATCTCTTTTGTCAGAAGGTTGAGCTTATTCTTCTTAATGAATCAATTATTACCGATGCTAATTCTGTTTGGCCTGGAATCATTCAAACGCGGAGCTTGAAAATCTCAGGAGATTATCAGCCCTCTAATCTGCCTTTATTTAAGCCAGGAAACTCTCTTTTTAACTATGCAAAGACCTGGGAGCGAGATCGAGAATGCACCCTAGAGAAGTTGATGAATATGTCACCTCATTCCTTACGCTTCTCTGCTCTCACCAAACAGCGATGTGCTTGGATTATGCGGCGAATGGTTAGAACTGGGTTTGAATTAGTTATGGAACGAGATCGAAGTTATACACCTGATTTGTATTACTGCTATGAGCGTTTTTCGATTTATTTTCCCAACCAACAAGCACGTATGAAAAAAGCGCTTGAGCTTGCGATCGTCCCTTCCTCAAATCGTCCAGGAATTATTCTCTTTTTGCGAGATTTTGGCTGCTGGCTGACGACTCAGATCCAAACCGATCTATTTTTTGTGTGAAGTTTTGAGGAACAAGAATCCAGGACTCAGGCATATTATGGTGTGGATTCTGTAGGCGGATAGACCAATAATAATCCTTGCTTGACGAGTCGGTTTAACAAGGGAATAACCTCTGTCTCAAGATCCAGTGATGGCGACCAGTCTGCTAAATCAAGGAGGCTAAAGCCTTCCGGTCGAAAGATTTTTGTCACTAAGTCTGTTGAAATTCCTTTGATCGTAGCTTGTTTCGCTGCGATGCAAATTTGTGTTTCGTTTGTGTGAAGTTCAGTAATTTTTACCGGGTGTAATTTCGATCGCACAAACCGAGTTTCAAATCCATGTTCAAACATCTGGCTGCCCATTTGAGTGGGGAGCGCAAAGGGTAGGCGGGGATGATCGCTACGGCTGAGGGTGTCTAAATAGTGGTCGATCGCATCCGGGGTGTGCAGCCAGGAAATGAGTCGATCGCGTAATTGTTCGAGATGCGATCGGGCGTCGGTGGCAATTTCATCGGGGATTACGGGTAAATTTTCGCGCCATGCTGGACTATCCTGTAATTCTTCCTGTAGCCAACTCAGCCAATCTAAGCCCGTCTGACAAGTAATTCCTAGGGTTAAGTGTAAAGAAGGTACATAGGTTTCATCTGCGGGATCTCCGGAGGCGATCGCATAATGCCAATGCCCTCGGGGAATGTACAACAGATCACCCGGTTTGAGTCTACATTGCAGGTAGGGGGGAACATCTGGAGGAATTTGATCGGCGGATCGCATGGTGGAAACTGGAGCCGCGATTGTTTCTGGAAAAACAAACCATTCCTTTTGACCATCAATCTGTAAAATCAAAACTTCGTGACTATCATAATGACAGTCAAATCCCTGTTGAGCACTTGACGAACAATAGAGATTAATCTGACTACGATGGCCCATTTCCTGGCGAATATTAGCGACTAATTCTTCCAGTTCTGGGACGCGATGATGCACTCCATTAATAATTAAAGTTGCACCTTGCTGAAGTCGATCAAGCCAATTTTCTGGTTTGGTTACGGGTAGCGATTCTCCATCTTGGGAAAAGCGTAGATCTGGGTGACGAATTTGATGATAGTTTAAGAGATGATTGAGCTGGTTCCAGTTAAATAAATGTTGGAACTTATCTGATGTATTTCCTGGGATAAAAACAGCTCGCTTTGTCCAATTTTCCACCAAAAAATCTGACGGTGAGTAGGGATACAGCAGTGTCGATAAAACATTCATGGGCTGAACTCAGGCAACCAAGATAATAAACAGTGACTGCGGGCCAGTGATATTCTTAAAACCTCATCAGTCTTGTTCCCTCTGGACTTACGCACTGACCGGCTAAAACCACACAATACCGTGGACGCATTGCCATGACGCCCCTACGAGTTTCGATAGTTTGCGTAAGTCCTGTCCCTTTCTCCGCAGGAGCCACTGTCTATACACGAGTCGTTGAGCCGCACGAAGGGGCGGGAGAATGTGGATCAACGATAATGGATAGTCGATTCAGTAAAAAACGGGGCTGGCTGGCGTAGCTCGTGCTTGTTTAGAAACCGAACTTCGACGCCGCTTAGTGTCCGTTGAATTATGTTTCGCTACTTTTTGAACTGACGATAACGGCGTTAGTCAGTGGTGTATATACTGTGGCTCTAGCTTGGGAGAAAGGGGTTATTTTGAGATGAGGGACATTCACCTCTCAAAATAACCCTGACCACGTCTACAAATTAGCGCATTGGCTTAACCTAAACTCGTATGGAGTCAGGTTTTTCGCCTAGGCTCGTTGATCTTGGTCTTGAGTTTGATCTTGATTTTGATCCTGGTTTTGATCTTGGCTATCTTCAGACGCCAAGAGATCGTCATCCATGCGATCGGTGGCGTTTGTTTTGAGGTTAATGATGTCTAGCTCGATCGTGGAATTGAGAACGGGTTCCGTGGCGGCTAGGTTCGTGGCGGCATGAGCTGGGGTGATTAGCATGACGCTCGCCTTTGCACTTAAAAGGCAAGCCATGAGTAGATTAGAGGGCTTCATTGGTAACATAAATCTTCCTTACACGATGGATGGGGTGCAGCGTGAACGTGTGTCTTGCTGTGCTTGAGTGTAGGTTGCAAATGTGAAGAAATCGGGAACGGGTTAAGCGTAACCGTGTTCCTGTAGGAAGTCGATCGAAATGTCTGATTCACTCACCGCTTGGGCGTCATTGCTCGATCGATGGGTGCGATCGAGCAGTCGTTCGACGTATTTACCGAGGATATCCGCTTCGAGGTTAACCAATGCACCGGGCTGGAGTTCGTGGAGGTTGGTTTCGGCGTAGGTGTGGGGAATGACCGCAACCTCGAACCACTGGCCGCGCGGATCGCACTGGGCGATCGTCAGGCTAATGCCGTTAATGGCGATGCTGCCTTTGGGAACGATATAGCGGGCGATCGTGGCTGATCGCTCATCCCGATCGATCGCCAATGCAAACCGCATCTCCCAAGAATTTTGATTCAGTTCTGAGGACACCAAGGAGCCCAGACCATCAACGTGACCGGTAACAAAGTGGCCGCCGATTTTGCTCCCCGCTCGTAGCGATGGTTCAAGGTTGACGTGGCGGCGTCCATTACGTAAATCGTTGAGCGATTGACCCAGGGTACTGCGATCGAGGGTTTCCGGCGAGACTGCGGCCACAAAGCCTTGAGGTAAGCAGCGCTCAACGGTTAAACAAACGCCATCGACCGCAACGCTATCACCAATTTCAAGGTCATGCCGAATCGCGTCAATGTCTCCGCCTCGGTAGTGTAATTCGATCTGCTCTTGATCGAAGCGTTCGATCGTGGCGATCGCGCGGACAAGTCCCGTAAACATGGTGTGCGGTAGGGAGTCATGACGACCGCCCGTGATACATCAGAAACAAGCAGGACTTACGCCAAACAGCACCGTTCACCACAATTCACAGAGGGTCATTCGTGTCGTTCTAGCCGGTCAGCGCGTAAGTCCTGAGAAGATTAGACACGAAATTAGACCCAAAATGGGACAGAAAACGGGTCTACAGCGAGAACAGACCCTTGAGACACGCTAGATTTACAAAATGCCAGTGATCGGGTTGGGATCGGGGCATACTAGTCTAGGTAGTGGGTTCAACAGCTTCTCGCAACTTCCCTCGTGTCGCTCATACCAGCCTTCTATCCTTGCGGTTAACGCTTGGTTTTAGACAACACGGGTGCAACCCAATGTTGTCCGCAGCCAACGTTCGTGCGCTGGAGTGGGGTAAAAACAGTATCGGTATGCTGTTTGAGTCATGCTCGCATTCTAGCGAATAAAATGTAAAGCCGTCCTTGCCACCTGCTCGATGCAGCGCTGAAGGGGACGGGGTTTCAGACCCAGGAGCCTTTTGATGATCGAGATGAAAGTCGCGGGGATCGCGCTTGATGCGACCCGACGTAGTCCAATCATTTTACTGCGCGATGAAGCCGAGCGTCGCGCGATTCCGATCTACATCTCCCAGGAACAGGCCCGATCGATTATCAGTATTCTCGAAGATCAAGTGCCGCCGCGTCCGATGACCCATGATTTGATGGCGAACATCATCGATGCCTGGGATATGGATCTCGATAGTATTGTGATTCATTCCTTAGAAGACAATACGTTTTTTGCCACGCTCAAGCTGTCCTTGGGAAGTGAAACCCGAGAGTTAGATGCACGCCCGAGTGACGCGATCGCCCTAGCGCTGAGGCTCGAAGCGCCGATTTGGGTGGTGGAAGAGGTGCTTGCGGATGCGTCGATTCCGGTTGATCAGGAGGCTGATGAAGCGGAGCGCCAGGAATTTCGGGCCATGCTCGATCGGCTCAGTCCTCAGGCATTGATTGATCGATCGGGTAAAGGTAAGCGTGCCACCCTGGATGATTTTCCAGATTAAAAGCACGGAGACACACGGAGACAAAAGCACGCAACTTGCTGAAAGCCAACGGAGCCAACCCGTAAACTTGCGGGTCACTGCTAACCGCCATCACGGACCGTTATCACGAACAACCCAAACGCTCTGATTACGCCCACCGCCAAACAGGACTGAACAGCGCGAGGCGGGATGATTGGTTGACGATCGCTTCTGTCATCACCCACAATATGCGTAGTAAAACTTAACAAATCAACGATAGCGAGATCGTCCAAAACCATGACTCAAGCACCCGAACCGACCGTAAAACCGACCCTCGCCGAACCTAAATTCGGCTTCAATCGTTACTCCGAGCGACTCAACGGTCGCGCTGCCATGCTTGGGTTTATTTTGGCACTCATCATTGAATACACCTCCCACGAAGGTCTACTCACCTGGCTGGGTCTGATCTAGCCAATCTAGGGGTCGTTATTCATTGCATGTCTAGCGAGAGAGCCGCACACTGGAAAGAGTCCCGCTTAGCGGTACTGACGCCGATCTGAGGCCACTTTGAAACTATGTTTAAGTCGCTACTATCGGTGTGTTGACCTGCAACCGCTGACCGAAATCCTATACCCCTGCGCTCACCATCATGCTCGCCGAATCACCCACCCTGACCACCGATCGCGATTGGCGTGCCATCACCCGGCAATTTCAGACTGAGCTCGGTGCCGATCGCGTCGTTCGCCGCAAGGAAGAGCTGATCACCTACGAATGTGACGGGCTGACAAGTTATCGCGAAAAACCGGCGCTGGTGGTGTTGCCGCGCAGTACGGATGAGGTGGCGATCGCCGTGAAGCTGTGCGATCGTCTGGGGTTGCCCTGGGTGGCGCGGGGTGCAGGAACCGGACTATCGGGCGGCGCGTTGCCCGTTGAGCAGTGTGTGGCGATCGTCACGGCCAGAATGCGTGAGATCATCCAGGTTGATCTGAACAATCAGCGCGTGATTGTTCAACCGGGCGTGATTAATAACTGGGTGACTCAGGCGGTGAGCGGTGCGGGTTTTTATTACGCCCCCGACCCGTCGAGCCAAATCGTCTGCTCGATCGGCGGCAACGTCGCAGAAAACTCCGGCGGTGTTCACTGTTTAAAATATGGCGCGACGACGAATCATGTTCTCGGCGTCAAAATTGTGACGCCCAATGGTGAAATCGTTGATCTGGGTGGTGAAATCTCCGAAATGCCGGGATACGACCTCACGGGACTGTTCGTCGGTTCCGAAGGCACGCTGGGGATTGCGACCGAGGTTACATTACGCATCCTCAAAGCGCCGGAAACCATCTGTGTGTTATTGGCGGATTTCACCTCGATCGAAGCCGCAGGCCAAGCCGTCGGCGAGATTACCCGTGCGGGCATTATCCCCGGTGGCATGGAAATCATGGACAATCTCAGCATCAACGCCGTTGAGGATGTGGTCAAATTAAACTGCTATCCACGCGATGCAGCGGCGATTTTGCTCGTGGAACTGGACGGTTCCCCCGTGGAAGTCCAGGCCGATCGCGATCGGGTTGAAGCACTCTGCCGTGCAAACGGCGCACGTAGCATCACGGCGGCGACGGATGCCGAAACTCGCGCCAAACTGTGGAAAGGTCGCAAGGCTGCGTTTGCTGCTGCGGGTCACATGAGCCCAGATTATTACGTTCAGGATGGGGTGATTCCCCGAACACGCTTGGCAGAAGTGCTCAAGGAGATGGCCGAATTATCGGAGCGGAGTGGTTACAAGATTGCCAACGTGTTTCATGCCGGTGATGGCAATCTGCATCCGTTGGTGTTGTACGACAACAAAATTCCCGGTGAACTTGAAGCCGTCGAAGCCGTGGGCGGTGAAATTCTTAAACTGTGTGTTCGAGTCGGTGGGTCGATTTCGGGTGAACACGGGATCGGAGCGGATAAGCGGTGTTATATGCCCCAAATGTTTAATGCGATCGACCTTGAAACCATGTTTTGGGTGAATCGGGCGCTGAATCCTCACGGTTTGGCTAATCCCGGCAAAATTTTCCCGACACCGCGCACCTGCGGCGAAGCGGCGATGGCGCAGAAATCCCAGGAATTTAAGGGGCTCGATCGGTTTTAACGTAGGGGCGAGATCAGCAAAGATCAGCGGAATTGGCTATATTCGCGCCAATTCCAGGATTGGCAGCCCAAGGATTGATGAACGAACACGAGTTCGGGATACGGAATCGGCTGAACG
>RDYZ01000470.1 GCA_004293855.1 Oscillatoriales cyanobacterium
AGATTACCTGAAATAGTCAAGTTCCAGACAAGTTTTTGAAAGCTGCTGTTGTGTCTGTTCAAAAATCTCCTTCGCTTTCTGAGTTACTGTAGGGCTAATTGTGATATCAATCTGACGTTGTTTGCGTATAATAACTCCAGCTTTAATGTGCCCCATAGCATCACCAATTCCAGCTTGACCAGTAGTTTTTTTGATTTGATATTGCTCTGAGAATGGTTGTTTAGTTTCAAGAAAAGACTGTAAAGCTTGAAGAACATGAGAGGTCTCTTCAATAACTTGACGATGGGTTAAGAGAAAAAATCGACTCGGATCAGAGAGGACGGCTGAACAATCAACCAGATGTCTGAGTTGAACTCGGTAGTAATCTAGAGCCTCCTCTTCTGTCCAATGGGAACGCATATCTAGAATGCTTCTCAAGGTTCGTTCTGGTTCACGTAGGAGAACGATCGACTTGGTTGACAGTTTTTTCAAAATCGACAGATCTTTTAAGTTCTGATGTAATACTTTATCCAACACGTAAGTATGCTGCATTCTGAATGCTTGTAGCGTATTTAAACGTGTCAACTCTTGAGCATTATGGTTATAAACTTTATGAATCAAAGATTGCAGATCTACCTCAGAACTATACTTGATTTGTGTTTCTCCATAACCAATAATTTCAGGATTTGAGCATAAAATATGCGTCAGTAATGATGAGCCCGATCGCATGTGACTCATCAAGAAAATAAACTGATAGGGTTTTTTACGAAAATGAAGGGAGGGGATAGATGCGCTTGAATCAATTCGCCACTGGTAGTAATGACGAAATAGAGTGCTTTTAAATTTTCTAAGTTTGTTCAGCATTTTCTTGATATATAGAACCGGTTACATTAGCTTGAAATTTAAATCAGGTAATACTCACCATAAGTTATATAGAGGTTTGCAAAAGATGAACTTTCAAAAACGAAGATCTTCAGACATATGGCAGAAACTTTTTTAGCTGAGATGCTCTTGTCTAAGCTGAAAACCGCACTTCGACTCCGCTCAGTGCTCTCAGTTTTTTGATGTGTCCTAACTCAATCATTTTTTGTTATAAATAATAAAGATTTGGGAGCATTCCATTTGTGTCACCCTCACCCTAAATCCCTCTCCCAAGTTGGGAGAGGGACTTTGAATCGGTCTCCCCTTCTCCCTTTTTTGGGAGAAGCGATGCACTGAGCTGGTCGAAGTGGGGCTGGGGGATGAGGGA
>RDYZ01000210.1 GCA_004293855.1 Oscillatoriales cyanobacterium
CATTCAGGCGGAAATCGGTGAAATTCCGGATTTTTCCTACGTTTGTGAGCTCAAAATTGATGGATCGGCGATCGCGCTCACCTATAAGGACGGCTTACTGGTACGTGGTTTAACACGCGGCGACGGTACGATCGGTGAAGACATCACGCCCAATGTGAAAACCATTCGCTCGATTCCCCTGCGGCTGCGGGATGAGACGCCACCACCCACGGTCGAAGTGCGTGGGGAGGCATTTTTACCGATCGCTACCTTTGATGCGATCAATCGCGATCGGGCAACCCGCCAAGAAGCTGCGTTTGCCAATCCGCGTAATGCAGCCGCCGGAACCCTGCGCCAGCTCGACCCGCGCATTGTGGCAGAGCGGCAACTTTCCTTTTTTGGCTACACCCTTCATCTACCAGACACCCCAAGTTCGGATCAACCGCAGACCCAGTCCGAGGCACTGACACGGCTTCAGCAGTGGGGCTTTCAGGTGAATCCAAACGGTTGCCGCTGTCGGGACGCTGCCGAGGTTGCAGCCTACTACGATCGCTGGGATCGTGAACGCCATCATTTGCCCTACATGACCGATGGTGTGGTCGTCAAACTGGATAATGTTGGACTGCAAACCCAATTGGGCTTTACCCAAAAATTTCCCCGTTGGGCGATCGCGCTGAAATACCCTGCCGAGGAAGTGCCGACCACGGTTCAAGCCATTACCGTGCAAGTCGGACGCACGGGAGCCTTAACCCCTGTGGCAGAACTCGATCCAGTGGCGATCGCGGGAACGATGGTCGCGCGAGCCACATTACACAATGGAGATCGGATTGCTGACCTCGACCTCCACATTGGAGATACGGTCATTGTGCGCAAGGCCGGAGAAATTATCCCCGAGGTGGTGCGTGTTCTCAGGGATCTACGTCCCGCTAACGCCACCCCCTACACCTGGCCGACGGTTTGCCCAGAATGCGGATCTGCAACGGTCAAACCTGACACTGAAGTTGTGACTCGCTGTGTCAACACCAGTTGTCCGGCGATTGTGCGTGGGTCTCTTGCCCACTGGGCCAGTCGAGGGGCGATGGATATTGATGGACTCGGTGAAAAGCTGATCGAGCAGTTGGTCGAACGCGGTTGGGTTCGATCGATCGCGGATCTCTATGACCGTTTAAACGTGGATTTGGTCGCACGCCTGGATCGCATGGGTCGCAAATCCGCGACTAAGCTAATCGCCGCGATCGAGGCTTCTAAACAACAATCCTGGGAGCGTGTACTCTATGGCCTCGGTATTCGCCATGTGGGTAGCGTGAACGCCAAGGCGATCGCCCATCGGTTTCCCAACGTCGATCAGCTTGCCGCCGCACGCGGCGAGGAAATCGCCGAGGTGTATGGGGTTGGTTCGGAAATTGCGGCCTCGATCGTCACATGGTTCGCCCAAGCTGCCAACCGTCAGCTCATCACTCAACTACGCACAGCCGGACTGCGCCTCCAGCTTGATTTCGATGCAGCTCACAACGATTCCCAGAACCCCAACGACCAGCCCCTCGCCGGAAAAACCTTTGTCTTGACCGGTACGTTATCCACCTTAAAACGCAGTGAAGCCAAGGCCAAAATTGAGCGAGCAGGCGGCAAAGTTACGGGATCTGTGAGCCACAAAACAGACTTCGTCGTAGCGGGTGAAGCTGCTGGGAGCAAACTCATTCAGGCACAAACGCTGGGCATTACCGTCTTAAATGAGTCTGAGTTTCTGGAACAGTTTGATTGAAACGATCGTCGCCTGAAGTAACCGCCTCAGCACTCGGCTGGCTTGGGGCCAGTCCTGCGGCAAGCGTGCTAAAGAACACAGCCTTCACGGTTGTTCGCGTCAAAAAGAAACAATACGCTCATACGATCCAACGAATGCAAGAGATTCTGTACAGAATCGTACGATCCGAACATTCAGGAATTTTACGTTTGTTTACATTGGGATACAATATAAGGCAAGCTTAAAAACGATACCGTTATGAGTTCGTATAAGTAGAACGATTTAACGATGCAATCCAAAATCAGGGTCTAGCTTGTCTAGCCCATGGATTTATTGGAATTTCACTGTCATCAATACGGCGAGGTGGCAACGGTCATGAAAACAGCTCAAAGTTCTACCGACCTAGTCCGCACCTATCTGCGGGAAATTGGTCGGGTTCCACTTCTGACCCACGAAGAGGAAATTCTATTTGGGAAGCAAGTTCAGCGCATGAATATGCTTGAGCGTATTCGAGCGGAATTTGTCGAGCGGCACGATCGCGAACCGAGTCGCACGGAATGGTCTGAGGCGGCGGGTGTATCCGAGAGCGTCCTGCGACGTGAGCTTAAGGCAGGGGAAGCCGCCAAACGCAAGATGGTTGAAGCCAATCTGCGGCTTGTGGTGTCGGTGGCGAAAAAATACATCAAGCGCAATGTCGATTTGCTCGACCTCATTCAAGAGGGGACGATCGGGATGCAGCGAGGCGTTGAAAAGTTTGACCCGACGAAAGGCTATCGCTTCTCAACCTATGCGTACTGGTGGATTCGCCAAGCGATCACCCGTGCGATCGCAGAGAAAGGCCGCACGATTCGTTTGCCGATTCACATCACGGAAAAGCTCAACAAGATCAAGAAAATTCAGCGTCAACTGACGCAGGAATACGGACGATCGGCTACGGTGACCGAAATTGCGGAGGAGATGAACCTCACGCCCAAGCAAATCCGTGAATACCTCGAGCGATCGCGTCAACCTCTCTCCCTCGATCTGCGAGTGGGTGACAACCAAGACACAGAACTCGCCGATCTCTTGCAGGATGACGGTCCTTCACCCGAAGATTTTGCCGTCCAGTCCTCACTCAAGACCGATCTGCAAAACCTGATGTCAGAGCTCACATCCCAGCAACAGGAGGTGTTGTCCCTGCGCTTTGGTCTGCGAGATGGTAAAACAATGACGCTTGCGAAAATTGGCGATCGGCTCAACATTAGCCGTGAGCGTGTCCGTCAGATTGAACGCGAGTCGCTGACAAAACTCCGCAAACGTAAGCGCGATATTGGCGAATACCTCGCGAGCTAACGATCCGATTTATCCGCGACTTTGCATTCTCTATCAGACATGCTTTGATCGGTCCGATGATTGGGTAGAATCCAAGCAAAAAGAGCGGAAGCCTTGAAGGCTTCCGCCCTTTTTTTAAGGTTCTGTAACAGTGTCCAGGAGCGTTGAGCGGAGTCGAAACGCGATCGTCAGTTCCGAATGTCTTGACTCATGCCTGGTTGCTAGGTTAGCCGTTCAACTCCCAAAGTTGAAGCAAGGGAGGTTCACTAGGCAAGATTCAGCCATTAATATTCCGCTTCTTCTTGATATTCCGGTTGATATTCCGGTTCGCGCTCTTTTTGGGGAATATTAACTTTCGGAGCACGATAACGCGTGTCTTCCTGGTCTGACCAAGCATCATCCTCTAGGGATTCATAGGGTGCTTCGCCTCGATAGGGCGCTTCATAGGTCGGCTCTTCATAGATCGCCTGTTTAGCTTGATTAATGGGGCGATCGTATTCAACGTAAACCGGTTCTGGTTCTGGAGCTGGACGATCGTATTCATCTTCCTCCCAGCGCGATTCGATCGGGGACTGTATCGGACGGCGACGTTCATCGCGTACGGGTAGGCCACTGCCCAATTGGTTTTCCGGTCGAGCTGAGGGTGGGTAGAACTCTTCCTCATTTTCACGATCCCAAGGTGCTGCCCCTAACCCCAAACGCTCCATTACTCCAACACTTAACTGAGTGAGGCGTTCTTCAGCCCCTTCAAATACGATTAAACGTTCCGGCCCACTGCTCACCACCTCTTCGATCGGTAGTTCGTAGGTACTTAAGATCTGTTCGGGAATTTGTGGCAAACCGATCGAGGCAATAATAATCGAGACCAGTGAACCATCACGCGCATCAAATTTAAATCCGCGTACCTTACCCAGTAGCTCCCCGGTTTCTGTAATGACTTCGCTGCCTGTAAGCGTACTGTAGGCATCCATATCCCAGTCATCTTCGATCGCCGTATCATCGTCCACCAGGATGACATCACCGATCTGGCGAATATTTTCCAGCGGCATAAACTTCGGAATACCCGATACCGCTAACAGACTGCTCCGCATCCCGAGAGCAACCACTTCACGACGATCAACATCAACCCACACCTGACTGACGACGCCCAAACGGCGACCCGAATCGCGGGTGATGACTTGCGTACCCAATAGATCGGAGCGTTGACGGATGTATTCAGAGGTCATTTCAGTGTGGAGTCCTACCAATTAGTCGCCATGGACAAGGGCAAACAGATTCATTCGTGTTGCATCGTTTTGCATGTTCGCAACGACACAGCCCAGACAGTATAGACGAAGGATATGTGTGCCCATGCGAAATACTGTCCAGTATCGCATGTCAGATTCATTTGATCCGGACGGTTTAAGGTCGGGATTTTACCCTACAGAGTTTTTGACACCATAGCGTTTACAGCCAGCCTGTTGTCTTTTAACCACCACTGACCGGAGGAATGAGGACAACTTCATCATTATCCGCCAGGACGGTTGATGGCTCGACGAATTCCAAGTTAATACCAAAACGAGTCTGCGATCGCAATGATTCAAGCGGTGGATGTTCTCGCACGCAGCGCTCTAAGACGTCTGCAACGATCGTGCCCTCTGGGAAAGACCAAACAACCTCGGGTAAACCATAGGCGTCTTGATAGGCCGCAAAAAACTTAATCGTGATTGAGATCGAGGAATCTACCATACTGAGCCAAATACCGATCGTTATTCTGTCAGGTTTGACGCACGATCGCAGTAGGGGAAAGCTTCCGCATCAAGCTCCCCCCAGACGATATCGTCAATCTAAACATTCAGGATAGACACCCCTTCCCCAGACCGAAGGAGAAGGGGTGAAACGCTGGGGATGAACGACACAGCCGCTGCACAGCCACAGTGACAACCTGTTGTAGCCACAACGGGCTCGATCGTTCGGGATACGAACTACACAGAACTCACATCAGACGTAGATTCTGCAAGTTCTAGCAATTGTTCTTGCTGATCCTTTGCAATACAGGACTGAATAATTTCATCAACGTCACCCTCCAGGACAGAACTTAAATTAAAGTTCTGTCCCAAACGATGATCCGTCGCGCGATTGTCCTTGTAGTTATAGGTCCGGATTTTTTCCGATCGCGATCCCGTTCCCACCTGAGAACGGCGCTCCGACGTGATTTTCTCTTGCTGTTCACGCAACTGCATATCAAACAGTTTCGCCCGCAAAATTTGCATCGCCCGTTCTCGGTTTTTGAGCTGCGATCGCTCCTCTGTGCAAAACACCCGAATCCCCGTCGGCTTGTGGAACAAATCGACCGCTGTTTCCACCTTGTTGACGTTCTGACCGCCAGCTCCTCCCGATCGAGCCGTCGTCAGTTCAATATCCTTCGCATCGATTTTCACCTCCACATCATCCACCTCCGGCATCACTGCCACCGTCGCCGTGGATGTGTGGACCCGTCCTCCGGCTTCCGTCACCGGCACACGCTGTACCCGGTGAACCCCAGCCTCAAACTTGAGCTTGCTATAGACCGAATCCCCTTCGATCTCCAAAATCGCTTCTTTAAATCCACCCATATCCGCCAGAGATTCACTGATCAGCTTGACACGCCAATTCTGCGACTCCGCATAACGCGAATACAGCCGTACCAAATCTCCCGCCCAGATACCGGCCTCATCACCGCCTGTTCCAGCACGGATCTCCAACATGATGTTTTTATCATCATTGGGATCTTTCGGCAGCAGCAAAATTTTCAAGCGCTGCTCAAGGCGGGCAATCTCATCAACAAGATCGCTAACTTCCAACTCTGCCATCTCTTGCATTTCAGCATCCCCCGCCGACTCCTTGAGAATTTGGCGAGCACCGACCAATTCGTCTTGCTTCTCCTGCCAGATGTGATACGTATTGACCACTTCCTCCAGCGATGCGCGAAGTTTCGCGACGCGTTGAAATTCCGTGGGATTAGAGGCGGTATCGGGATCTGCCAGCCGCCGGGTCAGTTCGTCGAAGGTTTGTTCAACAGAGGCGAGTTTATCAAGAAGGTATGCTTCGGCCATAGGAAAGAACCACGATCGTGGAAATCGGACTGCGAGACAAAAAAATCAAATGTGGAATGCGACCTATCCCAGCTCTGCTCTAACCTGGTGTAACACCAAGAGAACAGGATTGCGCTTCACAATAGGTTGACGAACCTTGAACAATAAGATAGACGCTCTCCCTTAAGCTTACGGCGATCGCTGCGTTTATTCGAGCAACCTCCACCTGTAGTATCGCGACCATCCCCTAAAAACGCAAAAGCGGTCGAAAGAACTTTCGACCGTTTGCTGCGTCGTAAATTGTAAGAATCTACTTCGATTCCGCTTGCGTCTCACCAGTATCAGCCGGAGCCATACCGTATTTACGCAAGAAACGTTCCACCCGACCTTCGGTATCGATAATTTTTTGGTTACCCGTGTAAAAGGGATGGTTACCCGACCAAACATCAACCGACATTTCTGGCTTGGTAGCACCAACCGTCATCACAACTTCGCCGTTGCAGTAGACTTTGGCTTCGGGATACCACTCAGGGTGAATATCAGATTTAGGCATGATGAATAATTGTGCTGTGATTCGTAGACAGTCAAGACTAGACTTTACAAGCGATGAACGGATGGAAGCGATTAAAGTCGAACCATTGGCCGTCCACTCGCAAACACCGCAGATACGTGTGCGATTAACGCTTCGAGAACTGAGGTGCTTTACGTGCTTTACGTAGACCGTATTTCTTACGCTCTTTCGCCCGGGGATCGCGGGTCAGATAGCCCTCAATCTTCAGGGGAGAGCGGTTGTCCGGATCAAGCTGGCACAAGGCACGCGCCACACCCAAACGAATAGCATCGGCTTGGCCGGTAATTCCACCACCTTTGACGGACACGAGAATGTCGTACTCAGCTTCTAGACCCAAGACTTCCAAAGGAGCTTTGGTGGTATTGAGGTAGGTCGGGTTGTATTGCAGGTAGTTGTCACCCGGACGGCCATTGATGGTAAGCGTACCTTGACCGGGAACGAGGCGCACACGAGCAATTGATTGTTTACGGCGACCGGTTCCCCAGTACACAACTTTGTCGTTAGTTTCCATGGTCTTTAGCTATCTCCGGGAATTGTGTTGATCGACAGAACTTCAGGTTTTTGAGCGGCATGAGGATGGCTCGGTCCAGCGTAAACGCTGAGTTTCGTAAACAGTTTGCGGCCAAGAGCATTTTTCGGCAGCATTCCTTTCACTGCTTTTTCAATAATGCGCTCAGGAATGCGGGCTTGCAATTTGTCAAACGTTTCTACCTTCATCCCACCCGGACGACCGGAGTGACGGCGGTAGAGTTTTTGGGATGATTTTTTTCCGGTAACCTGAACTTTTTCGGCGTTGATAACAACAACGAAGTCACCCGTATCGAGGTGAGGTGTGTAGGTCGGCTTATTCTTACCGCGCAGGACGCGAGCAATTTCTGTTGCGAGACGCCCAAGTCTCTGCTCACTGGCGTCAACGACATACCACTGAGCCGCATCATTTTGGGCGGGGGGGAGATAGGTTTTTTCCATGGTTGGTTTAACAACTGACAGGTAAAGAATCGAAAGAAAAGTGTGGCATTGTGCTGTACCACGCTTCGAGCGGAAAGGGGTTGTCGGGATAGCCCACGCGTAGGAAACATAGGCCTTTGGCTGGAGCTGCGTACTTGACTAGCTCGCGCCGCTCGTTAGTCCAAATCTCCTCGAAGTTTTCGATCGTCCTTTGACCCCGACCGACTTGAACGAGCATTCCGACCAAAAGGCGCATCATCCCGTAGAGGAAACCACTCGCCTGCACCTCGATCGAAATAAAATCCTGCGATCGACGACACACAACGTCTTGAACCTCTACCCACGAATCTGCTCGACTTGAACCGGAACGTCGAAATGCTGACAAGTGATGACGCCCCAACAACGGCTGTAGCGCTAAATGCATTCGCTCAGCATCGAGCGGTTCGTGGTAGTAATGCCAAACAAACGGCTTAACAAACAGATTCGGCTGTGGAGCGGTATAGATTGTATACCGATAACGCCGCCATGTCGCCGAAAAGCGTGCGTGCCAGGTAAATGGAACCAGCGCAGAGGCATTGAGATTAATGCTCTCTGGAACACGTGTGTTGAGGATCTGAGCCCACTTGGATGCCGGGATTAAACTGTCGGTATCGAAGTGGGCGACCTGACAGGCAGCATGGACTCCCGTATCCGTTCGCCCTGCCGCATGTAGCACGACTGGATGACCCACAACCGTTGCGATCGTGGTTTCGAGGGTTTGTTGAACGGAGCGCTCGCGAGGCTGACGCTGCCACCCATGAAAGCTGGAACCATCGTACTGAATGGCAAGAGCAATTCGTTGACGGGGAACCGTAACTTTCAAACGCGACATCTAGACCAGCTCGATGATCGCCATTTCTGCATTGTCACCACGGCGGGCAATCGTGCGCAGAACACGGGTATAGCCGCCATTACGCTTGCCATACCGTTCACCCACTTGGGCAAAGAGCGCATGAACAAGCTGTTTATCGTACAGGTAACCCATGGCTTGGCGGCGAGCGGAAAGCGTTCCGTCTTTAGCCAGGGTGATAATTTTATCGGCTTCCGATCGCACCGCTTTCGCCCGTGCTTTCGTGGTGGTGATACGACCGTGGCGAAGGAGCTCGGTCGTCAATGCCCGTAGTAGGGCTTTACGTTGATCAGCAGGTTTCCCGAGTTCGGGAACACGACAGCGGTGACGCATGATTCTCTAAAGGGTGACTGAATATCAAGGGGACGGGTGAGAGACTACCCTGTTTGAAGAAGGATAGACCAGGGGCAACAGCGCAAAACTTACGCCTTCGCCTTTTCCTGAGGCAAGGTAATACCTAGGCGTTTTTGCAGCGCTTCGATCACTTCCTCTGCTGACTTCTGACCGAAATTTTTGATTTCGAGTAGGTCTTCCTGAGAATAATCCAGCAAGTCAGCAACTGAATTAATCTGGGCTCGCTTGAGACAGTTGTAGGCGCGGACAGAAAGCTGAAGTTCCTCGATCGGGATTTGGCTCGTCGGATCTTCATCCGGCGTATACTCATCCTTCATCGACTCAAGCGTAATGTCCTTCAAGGGAGCAAAGAGGCCCACTAAAATCTCAGCGGCCTCACTTAAAGCTTCTTGAGGTGTAATACTACCGTCGGTCCAGATCTCAAGATAAAGTCGGTCTTTTTGTTCCGACTCGTCTCGTACATCCTCAACTGTGTAGTTAACCTTACGCACGGGCATGAAGATTGAATCAATCTGCATGAAGTCGATCGCGCCCGTCTCATCATGGCTACGATCAACAGCCCGATAACCAATTCCCTTCTCGATGCGGAACTCCATCTCAAGAGAGGCATTGTCCGCCAGCGTAGCCACGTACTGGTTCATCGAGGGAACTTCGACCTCAGGAGGCAGCTCAAAATGCTCAGCTCGCACCATGGCGGGGCCTTGCACTAGTAAGCGACCGATTTGAGGCTGACTGCTATTACTCTTAAGGACGATCTCCTTCATGTTGAGTAGGATCTCAAGTACATCCTCTCGAACACCCGGAAGCGTCGCGAACTCGTGATTCACCCCAGCAATCCGGACTGCCGTAATCGCGGTCCCCTCAAGATTGGAGAGCAATACACGACGCAGAGCATTACCAACTGTCGTTCCCTGACCACGATTTAAAGGATCGATGACAAACTTGCCGTATTGTCCACGATCTTTTTCTGTATTCGTCTCAACGCATTCAATTTGGAACTGCGCCACAGCATAACCTCCCTATATCCAAAGTCCCCAAGATTCCACAAGCAAGTCCTAAACGCGACGGCGCTTAGGAGGACGGCAGCCATTGTGTGGAATCGGCGTAATGTCACGAATCAACGTGATTTCAAGACCAACACCTTGGATCGCTCGAATTGCCGTTTCGCGACCGGAACCAGGACCACTCACCATGACTTCAATTTGGCGCATCCCCTGATCATTGGCACGGCGAGCAGCGCTTTCGGCGGCGGTTTGTGCGGCGTAGGGCGTGCCTTTCTTCGCACCTTTAAACCCACTCGAACCAGCAGAAGCCCAGGAAATCACTTCGCCCCGAGGATCGGTGATGGTCACGATTGTGTTGTTAAACGTCGATTGAATGTACGCGACGCCATTGGGAACATTGCGCTTTTGCTTCCGAGCGCCGGATTTTTTACCAGATTGTCGAGCCATTATCCTTTATGTCAATTGAATTGAGTGCCAAACTTGAGAGTCGATCTAGGGGATACTGTGGTGTTTTCCTCTAGGCGACAGCGCCGTCATCCCAGCATGAGATCGAGATAACAATTGATCGCCTTACTTCGCCTTTTTCTTCCCTGCAACGGTGCGGCGACCGCCACGACGAGTCCGAGCATTCGTTCGAGTCCGCTGACCCCGCAAAGGCAGCCCTTGACGATGACGGCGGCCACGGTAGCATCCGATGTCAACAAGACGCTTGATATTCATCGCTTCCCAGCGTCGCAAATCACCTTCCACCTGGTAGGTAGATTCGAGGTGTTCACGCAAGGTTGCGACTTCAGCGTCTGACAAGTCTTTAACTCGTGTATCAGGGCTGATGCCGGTTGCTGCGAGAATCTGCTGCGATCGATGTAAACCGATACCGTAGATATATGTCAGACCGATTTCAACGCGTTTATTACGCGGTAAGTCAACACCGGAAATTCGTGCCACCGGGGGATTCCTCCTTGTAGGGATCGTAATGCTTCAGAGTAGGGCTGCGAGCTAGGACTCGCGTGGGAAACGTAAGCTCGGTTTAGCCTTGTCGCTGTTTATGTTTCGGATTGGAGCAAATCACCATAACTCGACCGCGACGGCGAATAACACGGCACTTATCGCACATTTTTCGGACAGAAGCTCTAACTTTCATGACAATTCAATTGACGATACCGAGACTCAACAGCGACTACGGTGGGTGTCGGTATGCTGGGGCTCGCATTTATAGGTGGGGGAAGTGGACAAACTCGAAGCTAGGCTAAGGATTTAGTTAAATGCTCTATTTCTTACGAAGCCGATACGTAATGCGACCTTTTTGTAAGTCATAGGGAGTTAATTCGACTTTGACCCGATCTCCTGGCAGAATTTTGATGTAGTTTCGGCGAATTTTCCCCGAAATATGTGCCAGAACATTGAACCCATTATCGAGATCGACGCGAAACATCGCGTTGGGTAGGGATTCGGTAACCGTTCCCTCCATTTCGATCAAATCTTGTTTAGACAACGCTTTTCCTCAAGCTCAAACGAACGCAGCGGACACACGGAAGACCGTTTCTCATCATATCAAACTCTTTGAGAGAGATATATTAAATCTTGAGATCGGATTCGAGTTGTGCTGCAACGTCGTCGATGCTACGGCTGCCATCAACGGAGATGAGGCAGTTACGAGTCTGATAGAAGTGGATGAGGGGTTCGGTTTCTTCGCGATAAACTTCTAGGCGGCGGCGAATGGTTTCTTCGTTATCGTCTTGACGTCCCCGTGCCAGCATACGGGAAACAATAACGTCATCGGGCACATCGAAGTTGATGGTGTTATCGAGGGTTTGGCCAATGTCTGCCAGTAATCCTGCGAGAAATTCAGCTTGGGACACATTGCGTGGGAAGCCGTCTAGAATCCAGCCTAAGGCTGTATCCGGATCTTGCAAGCGCTCTTTGACGAGATCGAGGATGAGGCTATTGGGGACAAGCTCCCCACGATCCATATAACCTTGAGCCTGTTGTCCAAGCTCTGTTTGTGCCGCGACCGCGTTACGCAGGATGTCGCCGGTGGAGATGTGGGGCAAAGAGTGGGCTTCAGCGATGCGCTGAGCTTGGGTTCCTTTGCCCGCCCCTGGGGGGCCAACAAAAATGAGTCTCATTACTTTATTGTTTGACCATTCCTTCGTAGCGTTGAGAAATGACGTAGGTTTGAATTTGTTTGGCCGTGTCGATCGCTACGCCGACCAAAATCAGTAGTGATGTTGCCCCTAAGCCCTGAAAGGTGGTGACCTGAGTCGCACTTTCCACGGCAGTCGGAACCGTTGCAACAATCCCCAGGAAAATGGCTCCCAGGAATGTGAGACGATTCATCACTTTTTCGATATAGTCACTAGTTGCTCGTCCAGGACGAATCCCAGGAATGCTCGAGCCCATCTTTTTCAGGTTTTGCGACAGATCCACGGGGTTGAGGATCAGTGAGGCATAGAAGTAACTGAAAAAGATGATGAGCGATAGGTAAAACGTGACGTATAACCAGGGAGCGGGTCCACTCGGTCGGAGATAGTCTGCGACCTGAATGAGGAAGGCGTTGCCGGTGGATTGAGCCAGAATACCGGGCAGAATCAAGAAGCTGGAGGCAAAAATGATGGGCATAACGCCGCCTTGATTGAGTCGCAGCGGCAAGTAGCTGGTGCGTTCACGATAAAGACGACGGCCCACTTGTCGGCGAGCGGAGACGATCGGAATACGACGCGCCCCTTCCTGCACAAAGACGATGCCGACGATCGTGATCAAAAAGACGAGCAACAGCAAGATAACGCGGCCGATAATACCTTGGTCCTGTTGCGCAAGCTGGATCGTTCCGCCCAGGGACTTGGGAAGTACAGCCACAATGTTGACGAAGATCAACAGCGAAGCTCCATTCCCAATCCCACGCTCTGTGATTAGTTCCGAGACCCACATGACGAACATTGAACCCGCAACGAGGGCGATGACCGTTTGTACGATAAATGTCGTGGAACCAGGGTTGAGAGCATACCCGCTCGTCCAAATGGCGATACCGATACTTTGAAGTACGGCGACACCGAGGGCAATGTAACGGGTAATTTGTGAGATTTTACGCCGACCGGCTTCACCTTCATTTTTTTGAAGGTCTTCTAAGCTGGGGATCGCTGCGGTCAAAAGCTGAATTGCGATCGAGGCATTAATGAAGGGTAAAATCCCAAGGGCAAAAATCCCCAGGGACTGTAAGCCCCCACCGGAAAACACGTCAAGCAATCCGAGGAAGGGACTATTTTGTAAATCCGCTGCGAATTGTGTCCGGTTAATTCCGGGGATCGGCAGGTAAATCCCGAAGCGTACAAGGATGAGTAAGCCGATCGTGACGAGCAAGCGACCACGTAAGCCTGCTGCTTGCGCCATCTGGAGAAATGTCTCCTGAGCGCTGGGTGTTTTCTCTCGACTGACCACCATGGTAAGAACGACCTCGTACGAGCTGATGTCAATTGGGCATGAAATCTAGATTTAGAGGACGAGTGATGCGAGTGACCTCGATTCACCCATCATGAACCTATCTACTAAGTGAAGTGTAAAGCGTAAGGGCTTGGCTAGGCCACTTCACAGGTGCCACCAGCAGCTTCTATCTTTTGTCGAGCGCTGGCAGTGAAAGCCGCAGCTTTGACTGTGAGGCTGGTGCTCAATTCACCATCTCCCAAGACTTTGAGCGGACCATCATTACTGGTGATAATTCCGGCACTCATCAGGGATTCAAGGGTAACTTCACTGCCAGCACTGAAGGTAGACAGTTTGGCGACATTGATGACGGTGAAGTTTTTCGGGTTGATCACCGTAAAGTGCTTCAGCTTGGGTACGCGGCGATACAGCGGCATTTGCCCCCCTTCAAATCCGGGACGAGTGCCACTGCCCGAGCGGGATTTTTGACCCCGCATCCCTTTGCCGCAGCTTGCGCCTTGACCGGCGGAGATGCCACGGCCTAGACGACGTTTCCGTCGGGTTGAGCCGCTTTTGGGGCTAATATCATCGAGTCTCATCGGTTGTTTCCAGTTTCGTCATTGGTCGGCTCGTTCCCAAGCCAGGTATCAGACGCTCTTACCTGTTAGGCGTAGAGCTGCTCGATCGAGATTTCACGTTCTTTGGCAACGCTGCTCAAGGTTCGCAAGCTGCGTAATGCTTCAACGGTTGCACGAGCATTGTTGAGCGGACTACCCGACCCAAGCTGTTTGGCAAGAATGTTTTTCACGCCGGATAGCTCAAGGACGGTACGAACGGCACCACCCGCGATAACACCCGTACCGGGAGCCGCAGGGCGCATCATGACTTTGGCGCCACCGGCACGACCATTGGTTTGGTGCGGGATGGAGTTTGCTTTGGTCAGTGGAACCGTTACAAGGTGCTTTTTGGCATCGGCAACGCCTTTTTTGACGGCTCCGATAACATCACTGGCTTTACCGACACCGACGCCAACTTGGCCACGCTCGTTACCAATGACGACGATCGCCCGAAAGCTGAGTTTCTTACCACCCTTAACGACTTTGGTGACGCGACGAATTTGGACGACGCGCTCCTGCCATTCTGATTCTTTTTCGCGATTGCGATTGCTTTTCTTACGGCGTTCTCGTTGTTCTGCCACGATCTTATATATTCCTCGTAGGGGACTAGAAGTTGAGGCCAGCTTCGCGAGCAGCATCGGCCAGAGCTTTGACACGACCGTGGTAGAGATTGCCACCGCGATCAAAAATTACGCTGTCGATGCCTTTCGCTTTGAGACGTTCGGCGACGAGTTTACCCACAGCCGTTGATGCGTCACCCGTGGCGCTGGACAAGCCTTGCGACTTGATATCAGCGTCAAGGGTTGACGCGGAGGCGAGGGTTCGATCGGTCGCATCGTCGATCGCCTGCACATAGATATGCATATTCGAGCGGAAGACGGCGAGTCTGGGACGCTCGGCGGTACCGGACAACTTGCGACGAATGCGACGGTGTCGGCGCTGAGTGGATTGTTTGCGACTGAGTTTCATAACCTAAGCCTACTTCTTACCTGACTTACCGGCTTTGCGGAGAATGTATTCACCCGCATAGCGAATACCCTTACCCTTGTAGGGCTCAGGGGGACGGACATCGCGGATTTTGGCGGCGATGTTACCGACGATTTCCTTATCGATACCGCTGACGATAACGTTGGTGTTGGCTTCAACAGCGAGCTCAATTCCGTCTGGAGGTTCGACTTCCACCGGTTGGCTATACCCTACGTTTAAAACGAGGGTTTTGCCTTTAACTTGAGCCCGATAACCCACACCCTGAATTTCAAGCTTCTTCTGAAATCCTGTGGAAACGCCTTCAACCATGTTGGCGACCAGAGTACGGCTCAAACCATGCCGAGCTCTAGCAACGCGAGATTCGTCAACACGTTTAACAAGAAGAGTCTCTCCATCTTGCGCGATGGTGACGTGCTCTGACAGGGTGAGAGAGAGTTGGCCTTTGGGGCCTTTAACAGAAACGTGCTGTCCGTCGAGGCTCACCGAAACAGTGTTCGGGAGCGGGATCGGACGCTTACCAATTCGTGACATTGTCCTAACGTGATACTTTCATGGACTGAACGATAGACCGTTAGGCTACCGCCGGGACGTACAGTACGACCCGCGAAACCTTTAGTAGACGAAGCAGAGAACTTCACCACCAACGCCCTGGCGACGAGCCTCTCGATCGGTCATGATGCCGCTCGAAGTGGAGACGATCGCAATACCAATACCGCCCAGAACACGCGGTAGATCATTTTTGTTCGAGTAGACGCGCAAACCGGGCTTGCTCACACGTTTCAGCGATTGAATGATGGGCTGACGATTGCGTCCCTTGTATTTCAAAGAGATTTCAATGAATCGATTGATGCCCTCACCGCTGTCGCTGAAGTCAGCGATAAAGCCTTCTTCCTTCAGGACTTTTGCGATGTTGCGCGTCATTTTTGTGGATGGCACACTCGTTGTGGCGTGCCGCGCGAGATTCGCATTCCGAATCCGCGTGAGCATATCTGAAATCGTGTCGTTAACCGCCATAGTTTCCTCTTGTAAAACCTGCCTCAGTTCGCTCGGAAGGGCATTCCCATTTCTTTCAGCAGCGCACGGCCTTCTTCGTCGCTCGTTGCTGTGGTCACGATCGAGATATCCATGCCTCGAATCTGATCGATGGCATCGTATTCGACTTCAGGGAAAATCAACTGCTCACGGACGCCGAGGGTATAGTTGCCGCGACCATCGAAGCTATTGGGGCTAACGCCACGAAAGTCCCGAATGCGAGGGAGTGCAAGGTTAATGAGGCGATCGAGAAACGCATACATGCGCTCTGCACGCAGCGTTACCATGATGCCTACTGGCATTCCTTCACGCACTTTAAAGCCTGCGATCGATTTGCGAGCCCGCGTCACAACCGGCTTTTGACCAGCGATGATCGCAATTTCCTGAACTGAAGATTCAAGCGCTTTCGCGTTTTGTGATGCTTCGCCCAAGCCTCGGTTAATGGTCACCTTGGTGATCTTGGGAACTTGGTGAACGTTCGTATAGCTGAACTGTTCGGTCAGCTTCGGTACGATCGTTTCGGTGTAAAGAGTTTTCAGTCGCTGTGTCATGGATAGCTTCCTAACGAGTAAGCGTCCTGGTCGTCGTCAGGACTTCACGAGTCAGACAAACCGTGGGGTTTGCCTCAGCCAAGGTCAACCCAGGGGGTTGCCTAATCAATAATCTCGCCCGTTTTCTTCAGCTTGCGAACCTTGCGACCGTCTTCGGTGAAGGTGTAACAAACCCGGCTGGCCACTTTCTCTTTGGTGGAGTACAGCATGGCGTTCGAGCTGTGAATAGGGGCTTCGTAGGTGCGGATTTGACCAGACTCGCCTTCCTGTTGAGGCTTAACATGCTTGGTACGCACGTTGACACCTTTGACAACAATTTGGCTGGTTTTAGGCAGTGCGGAGATAACTTCACCCACTTTGCCCTTGTCTTTTCCGGAGATGATTTGGACGGTATCGCCCTTTTTAACGTGCATCTTTTGGGGATGCAGGTTCTTTTTGCCGAACTTTGCCATTTTTTAGAGAACCTCCGGAGCCAAGGAGACGATTTTTGTGAAATTTTTATCCCGTAACTCACGTGCAACGGGGCCAAATACACGGGTTCCTTTCGGATTGCCATCTTGGTTAATGATGACGGCAGCGTTATCGTCAAAACGAATGCTCATACCGCTCGAACGCAGTAAGTTCTTTTTCGTCCGAACAACTACAGCACGGACGATGTCCGATCGCTTAACACCCATGTTAGGGATGGCATCTTTGACCACGGCAATGATGACATCACCGACACGAGCATAGGTACGGTTATTGCCTAACACACGGATGCACATTAATTTGCGTGCTCCGCTGTTGTCAGCAACGTTTAGGTAAGACTCTTTTTGAATCACGGTGGATTTTCCTCAATCGATGCGGTGCGCAGGAACAGGGGCTAGAGTTGCGACGCGCGTTCGATCGTTTCGACGACCACCCAGCGCTTCGTTTTGCTCAGGGGACGAGTTTCGCAGATGCGAACGCGATCACCTTCGTTGCACGCATTCTCTTCATCATGCGCTTTGTATCGCTTGGTTTGGATGATCGTTTTGCCGTATTTGGGGTGGGGAACACGGTTCTCGATCGCCACAACAACGGTTTTATCCATTTTGTTGCTGACGACGGTACCGACTCTTTCTTTGACTGCCATTGGATTTGGGGAGAGCGGGGATTGCAGAACTTCGGGTTAGGTCTACGATTCGACGGAGGCGATCAAGCGCTGATGCTCAACCGTCAGAAGCTGAGAAAGACGATGCTTGAGGTGGACGAACTTATGCGGGCCTTCTAACTTGCCGATCGCCCGTTCCATCCGCAATTCAAACAATTGCTTTTTCGTCTCAACGATTTGAGCTGCGATTTCGTCATCGCTCAGGGCCCGCACTTCGTCAATTTTAGGTAGTGCCATAGTGATCTCCTTGCTTATGCTTCACGCTTGACAAACTTGGTTTGAATCGGCAGCTTGAATGCAGCGAGGCGCATGGCTTCACGTGCCGTCTCTTCTGGAACCCCAGCAATCTCAAACATGATCCGACCGGGTTTCACCACCGCAACCCAGAACTCTGGGTTACCTTTACCCGAACCCATCCGAGTTTCAGCGGGGCGCATGGTTACCGGCTTGTCAGGGAAGATCCGAATCCAGATTTTTCCACCCCGGCGGATGGATCGGGTCATTGTACGGCGACTCGCTTCGATTTGGCGTGCGGTGATCCAGGAGGCTTCGATCGCCTGCAAACCGAAATCGCCAAAATCAAGCGTGTTGCCACGATAGGCCATACCGGTCATGCGACCCCGGTGCTGCTTGCGGAATTTAGTACGCTTTGGACTTAACATGACTGACTAAAAGTGGACGTGGTCATCAAAGGCAGGAGCAGGCCAAGGCTGGCCTGAAACTCGCTTAACCTTCGTTCGATCGGTCTTCAAACTGACGGCGACGCGACTGACGACGACGCGGTTGAGCATTCGTCGGCGGAGCAGGAATATTTTCTTGGCCTGGGATAATTTCACCCTTAAAGACCCAGACTTTTACACCCAAGATGCCGTAAATCGTTTGTGCCGTGCAGTAGTGGTAGTCAATGTCAGCCCGCAGCGTATGCAGGGGGACGCGACCTTCACGAGTCCACTCAGAACGTGCAATCTCTGCACCATTCAAGCGGCCACCCACCTGGATCTTGATACCTTCAACACCAGCACGCTGTGCCCGTTGGATCGTTTGGCGCACCACGCGACGGAACGAGACCCGACGCTCAAGTTGTTGGCCAATGTAATCGGCAATCAGTGCAGCATCGGCATCAACCCGTGTCACTTCGATCACATTGATGCGAATTTGGCGGCTTGTGTCACCCAGCAGCTTTTGCAAGCTCGCACGCAGGGTTTCAATTCCGCTACCACCACGACCAACCACAACACCCGGACGAGCCGTCCGAATTTCTAGGTCAATTTGCTCGGCTTTGCGCTCGATCCGCACGTCTGAAATCCCAGCATTGCTGAGATTTTTGAGCACGTAAGCCCGAATTTTGAAGTCTTCCTTCAGAAGTTCGGGGTAGCGGTTGCCTTCTGCAAACCAACGTGAACGGTGCTCTTGGGTAATGCCTAGGCGGAAGCCTATTGGATGAATCTTTTGTCCCACGGTTGTTTCCCTCTATAAATCCCTAGTTCTAATCTTCCGGTGCGACGGCAACGGTGATGTGGCACGTCGGTTTGCGGATCATGTACGCGCGGCCTTGGGCGCGGGGGCGATAGCGCTTGAGGACGGGGCCTTGGTCTGCGAAGGCTTCCGAAACGACAAGGGTCGCAGGATCGAGACCGAGGTTATTTTCCGCGTTCGCAACGGCGGAACGCAGTACTTTCAGTACCGGTTCGCAGGCGCGGTAGGGCATGAATTCGAGGATGATCAGGGCTTCACGGTAGGAACGACCGCGAATCTGATCGAGGACGCGGCGCACTTTTCGCGGGGACATCCGGATATAACGCGCGATCGCCTTAGCTTGCTCTTTCGTGTCAACAGCCATTCGGCTTCTCCTTCTTGTGGTGTTTGGCTACCTAACGGCGAGCTTTTTTGTCACTTTTGGCGTGGCCTTTGAAGGTGCGCGTCAGGGCGAATTCACCGAGCTTATGGCCAACCATTTGTTCGGTAACAAAAACGGGAACGTGAGTTCGTCCGTTGTGTACCGCGATCGTATGACCGATCATCTGCGGAATGATCGTCGAGGCACGCGACCAGGTTTTAATGACTTGCTTATCGCCTTTCGCGTTGAGCGCATCAATTTTTTTCATCAAATGGTCCGCAATGAAGGGACCTTTTTTAAGGGATCTGCCCATGGGATTGTCCTGAAGCTAAATCTTTCCGTTCTTCCGTAACTTTCGGTAAGCCAGAGGTCGGCTCTAGCTATCGCGACCGCCGCGACTCCGTTTGGAGGACTTACGACGGCGGCGGACGATAAACTTATCGCTGCCTTTGTTTTTCTGACGCGTTTTCTTACCGAGCGCGGGTTTACCCCACGGAGTCATTGGGCCGCTGCGACCAATCGGTGCCCGACCTTCACCACCACCATGGGGGTGATCGACCGGGTTCATCACGCTACCGCGAACCTGGGGACGACGACCTTTCCAGCGTGTGCGACCCGCTTTACCCATCGTGATGTTGCGGATGTCAGCGTTACCAATACCACCCAAGGTGGCATAGCATTCGCGACGCACCATACGAACTTCACTCGACGGCAGCTTCAGCGTGACGTAACCGCCTTCTTTCGCCATGACCTGCGCACCAGTACCAGCGGCACGAGCCATCTGACCACCACGGCCGGGATACAGTTCAACGTTATGAACCGTTTCACCCAGGGGTACGGCGCTCAGGGGCATCGCGTTGCCGACTTCGATCGGAGCATTTTCGCTCGCAATGATCGTCGCACCAACTTGCAAACCATTCGGGTGCAGGATGTAGCGTTTTTCGCCATCTTCGTATTGCACGAGGGCGATACGGGCGTTACGGTTCGGGTCGTACTCGATATGCAGCACGGTTGCGGGCATATCGCGTTTGTCACGACGGAAGTCGATGTAGCGATACAGGCGCTTGTGACCACCACCTCGGTGACGGCAGGTGATGACGCCTCGGTTGTTGCGGCCTTTCTTGCGATGAACGTGCTTTGTTAGCGATTTTTCCGGCTCGCTACGCGTGATTTCTGCAAAGTCAGAAACACTATAGTCACGCGTGCTCGGTGTATACGGCCGGTAGGAACGAATACCCATATTTCTTCAGTCGTACTTCGGTGTTTGAGTTCTTAGGGCGGTGTCAGGCACGGGCAAACCAGGGTGTGGCCCTGCCGTGACACCTACGATGCGGCGAGAGCCGACCTTATACATCCGGGAAGAGCGGGATTGAATCGCCTTCGGCCAACGTGACGATCGCACGTTTATATTGAGGCTTGTAGCCCACAAACCGGCCAACTCGCTTCTGTTTACGCGCTTTAACCGATGTGTTCACTTTCAGAACTTTGACATCGAAGAGCTGCTCGATCGCCAGTTTGATTTGGGGCTTGGTCGATTTCAGCGTCACCTCAAAGGTGAACTGATTGTTTTCCATACCCAGGTTGGCCTTCTCCGTGATTAGCGGACGGAGAATCAAATCTGCCAGATTACGTTCTTCAACCGTTCTACTCACCGTAAACCTCCTGAATCTTCTCAAGGCTGGATGCGGTAGTGACGATCGCATCCGCGTGTAGCAAATCAAACACGTTGAGTTGGTCAGCCCGAATTAGCTTGACACGCTCAATGTTGCGAGCGGACAGCACCACGTTTTCCGGTGCTTCATCCAACACAATCAACACTTTGGAACCGACTTCAATACCCCAACGGCTGAAGGCCGCAACCAATTCCTTGGTTTTCGGAGCGGTGAGGTTGTCGCCGAGACCTTCTGCCACAATCACATCCGCAGCACGAGATTGCAGAGCAGTACGCAGTGCAAGACGGCGCTCTTTGCGGTTCATCTTGACGTTAAAGTCACGGGGTTTGGGTCCAAAGATGACACCACCACCCCGCCACAGCGGCGATCGGTTAGAACCAGCACGCGCCCGACCGGTACCTTTTTGACGCCAGGGTTTGCGGCCACCACCACGCACTTCTGCGCGGGTTTTGGTCGAGGCATTACCTTGACGGGAGTTATTGAGTTGACGGATAACTGCCCGATGCACGATGTGCTGGGCATTTTCTTCTTTAGCAACTTTCAGGTCGAGGCTGACATTACCAACCTCAGCACCTTCCCAGTTGCGAACGACACAATTAGCCATTGCTATTACTTAACTTTCTCTGGGCTTTCTCAGTCTCGATTACTGCTGACCCACGATGGTCGCAGGGGTGATGCTCAGGAGCGTACCGGCTTTCCCAGGAACGCCACCTTTAATCAAAATCAGATTGCGTTCAGCATCGACCTTGACGACTTGAAGCTTGCGAATACTGACGCGCTTCGCACCCATTTGGCCTGCCATCCGCTTGCCGGGATAGATCCGACCGGGGGTCGTTCCCGCACCGGTGGAACCGGGTTGGCGGTGGTTTTTAGAACCGTGGGACATGGGTCCACGCTTGAAGTTGTGACGCTTTTGGTAACCGGCGAAACCGCGACCCATGCTGTTACCAGCAACGTCCACGAGTTGGCCTTCGGAAAAGAGGTCAACCGATAGGGTTTGACCCAGTTCGTAGTTGCCGATCGCCGTCGTACGATACTCACGCAGGTGGCGAACCGGTTCAGTTTCCGATTTGCTCAGGTGGCCGAGTTTCGGCTTGTTGAGCGCTTTCGGTTTAACCGCACCGTAGCCAATTTGAACGGCTTCGTAACCGTCCGTTTCTTTGGTTTTGACCTGTGTGATGCTGCAAGGGCCAGCTTCGATCACAGTCACAGGAATGGAAACCCCGTCTTCGCTGAAGATTTGGGTCATGCCTACTTTGGTGCCAAGAATGCCAACAGACACTTCTTTTTGCTCCTTCTTGTGTTCAGATGACTACACACGCTTGGATAGAGCAGAACCGTTACAGCTTGCGCAAGCGCACGCTTAGGGTCAACACAACAAAATGCTGTGCTGACATTTGTAAAAGTCCTACTCACGTATGGATTGACGCTTTCGTATGTAAAAGGCCAAAACCCAACTTCCGAAGTTGCTGCGCTGAGCACTAGGGCTCTGAGTGGCGTCAGCAAGGGACTTAGATAGCTTGGGGCTTTCCAGTATCCCAGCGACTGTGTCCTTTTCGTGCAAAAGGGGTCGCGTATTGTCTGCAAGGCCATACACCCGCTAAAGGCGGACTCTCGATCTTGCATTGATGCTTCGGACTTGCGATCGAAGTTTAAGAGTATATCTCTCTGGTGTGTACTAGATTTCGTTCGCGGTCTCTAAGTATAGGGAGCTACGGAACGATTGTCTAGGTTTCAATCAAATCTTTTTTGGCGGTGTGATCCTGTGGCGGAATCCCGCTGAGATCGAACGAATACGATCGTCTCAAGGTTGCCCCCATCGATCGTCGCTGTCGTATTCCAAACACCCTGTCTAGTCAGACTTCAAGCCCCCTAAGTTTTGCAGGCTAGGGAGTAGAGACGAGGTAAACCCACAGTACCCAGGCGGACAAGTTGCGCGTCACAATGCTGGGTAGGTAATACGTTTCGCTGTTCTCTAAACGATATGGCTATGGATATTCTTCGTCTGCCTGCGCTTGATGATAATTACATCTTCCTTCTATTTGACCCGGAGTCTCGTACGGCAGCAGTGGTTGATCCAGCAGTTCCAGAGCCGGTACTGGATGCCTTGGCCGAGCGAGATGCTGCGCTGGTCGCAATTTTTAATACCCATCACCACGGGGATCATGTGGGAGCTAATCTGAAGTTACGGGACAAGTATCCCGGTTTAGCGATTTATGCCAGTGATGTGGATCAGGGGCGTATTCCTGGTCAAACGGTGCAATTACAGGAGGGCGATCGTGTGGCCTTTGCGGGTCATGAAGCCCAAGTGTTTTTTGTTCCGGGTCATACCCGTGGGCATATTGCCTACTATTTCCCACCCCACGGCAATCGGCTAACGGGTGATTTATTCTGTGGCGATACGCTGTTTGCGGGGGGCTGTGGCCGCTTGTTTGAAGGGACGCCTGATCAGATGTTGGATTCGCTGTCCAAGCTGCGATCGCTGCCGGATGATACACGGGTTTGGTGTGCCCACGAGTATACGGAAAGTAATCTACGGTTTGCACTCACGGTTGATGGCAAGAATCGGGATTTGAGCGAGCGGATGGTGACGGTGCGAGGGATGCGATCGCGAGGGGAGGCCACGATCCCATCAACGATCGGTTTAGAAAAAATGACGAATCCATTTTTACGTTGGGATAGTCCGGCGATTCAGGCTGCGTTAGAAACGAGCGATCCGGTCCGAACCTTTACCAAGCTCAGAGGTCGCAAGGATCTGTTTTAACGTGAGTTCTCGGCTGAATTAATCAGATTTATCAGCCGCTGTGCTTTTACGCTGAGGCCCGAATGCGCGTAAAAGCACAGCGGGTCATTGGGTGAATCCGATCCAGTGGAATTGAATCAACTTGACCGTGATGACGTTTACTTCCGTTTCGGACGCTGAAGATTTTTTTCGGCTTCGATCGCGCCGTTGGCCGTTAGCAAACCACTGCCGATCAAAATTAGGATTGCAAAACCGACGGCGACCCAATCCATCCACTGGGGAATTTCTTGCATGATGTTAAAGCGTTCATGTTAAAGAGATGTCTTTAACTGTAGCGTGATTGCTGATTTGGTTAATTAATCAACTGAATTTGTGAGCCGTGGTCTGATTTGGTCACTTCGATACGGGTTTGGAAGGCTTCCTTCAGACTGGGAATATGGGTCACGGCAAGGATGCAGGCAAAGTCACTGGAAATGGCCTCGATCGCCGACACAAGCCGCTCCCGTCCGCGATCGTCCTGCGTGCCAAAGCCTTCATCGACAATGAGTAACTGCAATGAGGCGCCCGATCGCTGGGCCAGCAAACGGGACAGCGCCAGACGGATGGCAAAATTAATCCGAAACGCTTCGCCACCGGAATAGGTTTCGTAGGCGCGGGTTCCTCGGGTATCGGCGATCAAAATTTCGAGGGTTTCGATCGGAGCCTCGGCCAGAACTAGGGTTGTGCGGCTTGGGCCGGTGCTGGATTTCGTGGACGTAGAACGCGATCGCTTGCGGGCTTTTTGGGTGACAAATTGCACGTGAAGCTGATTTGCACTGAGGCGAGCGAGCAAACGATTGGTTTCAGCTTCAAGCTGGGGGAGGACCGTTTCGATCGTCAGCGCCTGCAAACCATTTTTGCCAAAGGCTTGATTGAGTTCCGTATGCAGGCGGTGGCGATAACGCAGGGTTTCGCATTCCTGACGACGAGCATCGAGTTGGGTGGCGAGTTGTTCAAGCTGGTGGCTCTGCTGTTGCAGCCGTCCGAGGCTAGCGAGGTGGCGATCGAGTTCGAGGCGTCGCGCTCGGATGGTTTGGTCTAGGGCGAGGATATCCGCACCGGGATCAAGACTTGTGGCAAGCTGTGCGGCGATGTCCTTCAGTTGCTGCTCGAGTTGCTGCGCCTCGCGATCGCGATCGGCGATCTGAGCCTCCAGGGTGGCGATGGTTTGCTCCAGTTGTGGCAAGTCCCGGCGAGCTGTATTCAGGGCTTCCGCCTGCGGGAAAATAGTTTGAGCGGTGCGAAGTTGTTGTCGGATGTCGTTATGGTGGTCGGCGTTATAGTTCAGCGCCGTTAGTTGCTGATCCATCTCCGTCAGTTGATGCGCGAGATCCGAGTCTGTGGCCAAACGATCGCGTTCATCCCGGAGGCGATCCCTGTGGGCGAGAACCTCGGGACGACGTTGATTTAAGCTGTCGATCGTGCGGATTGCCTGGTCTAGCTTGGCGCGTTCGATCTCCACCCAGCGCAGACTGTCCAATTCACTCCGAACTAGGGAATGATCGCGTTCATCGTAGGCATGGGCTGCGATCTGATCGATCAGTTGTTGGTATTCCGCCTGAAGATCCTGAGCATAGTCCCCCTGACTGAGGCGGCGTTCCAGAGCCTGATAGTCCTCCAAGAGCTGGGTTTGGCGCTCCTGGTTCGCTTGGCAAGCCTCTAATTGAGCTTGAAGCTGACCACGCCGTTCGCGTAAGCCATCGTAGGGTTTGAGTTCCTGCTGAACCAAGCGGTACTCTTCCCGCAGTAGACCAATTTCGCGGTGCGACGCGGCCATCTGCTCCCGAATCACCCAGAGCCGATCGCTAGCGGCTTGGCGTTCTTGCTGGTGTTTCGCTGCAACCAAGGTCCAATGCTCCTCATCCAGGGGACGATCGCAGAGGGGGCAGGGCGCGTCAAGGTTGCCAATGGTGGCAATTTTTTGGTCGATGGCGATGATTTGCTGTTCCCAGTCATTTTCGTGGGCAACAAGCCGATCGAGGAATCCACGCCGTTCTAGTCCCTTCTCCTGCACGCGATGTAAATACACCTGCTTTTTTTCCAAATCGTGCAAATAATCTGCGAGCCCTTGCAACTGCGTTTCAAGCTGCGGACGATGACCCATGCGATCGTCTAACTGGGCGATTTGCTCCTTGAGTTGATCGCGTTGGGACTCGATCCGGAAGCGTTGGTGTTCAATCTGGGTTTCAAGCTGCTTGCGTCGGAGTTCGAGGGGGGCGATGTCGGCTTGCCAGCGATCGAGCTGTTTGAGGCGATCGCGGAGGGTGTTCAGCCGATCGGTCTGGGCGGTGAGTTCGTCGGCACGTTGGGCGATCGTTGTGGCCTCCAAAAGCTGGTGATCGATCGCCTCCAGTTCTGCTTGAACGGTTTGATATCGCAGGGAACAGTCCTGGATCGCCCGTTCTAACTCGATCGCCACCAGATGACGGCGGGTCTGCATCTGCTGGTGTTGGTGACAGCGTTGGTCACAGAGTTCTAGCTCATGGCTGAGGTGTTCATAGTCCGCCAAAGCGGTGTCAATCTCGGGGGCACGTTTGAGAAGTTGGATCAGGTGGTCTCGGCGTTGCAGGGCTTGCCCCCGATCTCCCTGCTGTTGATCCCGATCGCGCTGATTGGTGTCCCGGCGTTGTTGTATCCAAGTGTGTTGTTGCTCCCAGCCCTGACGTTGGCTCTGACGATCGCGCAATTGTGCGAGGCGGGTTTGGTCGGTGTACTGTTGGTGTTGCAAAATGGCGATCGTATCTTCGATCGCTGCAATTTCGACGGCGGTGTCACCCAAATCCTCCGCTTTCGTCTGCAACTCAACAATCTGGCGTTCAATTACCTCCGCCTCTGCCTTGGCCTGTCGTGCCACCTCACGGGCTTTTTTCGCCAACGCTTCATAGCGATCTAACTTCAGTAAATCCGCGAGAACTTGCTTGCGATCGGCTGGACGTTTCAACATGAACTCATCGGCTCGTCCCTGACGCAAATAGGCGGAATTAATAAACGTGTCGTAATCCAGCTTGAGCGTTTCTAGAATCTTGTTTTGGGTGGCCTTCGTTCCCTTCGCCGTAATACTCGTAAAACCCAGGGGAGTTTCCACCTGAAATTCCAAGGTACTGGCCTGTCCTAAGCGACGCGATCGAATAATTCGGAAGCCTTGACCCTGGGATTCAAAGGTGAAGTCTACCCGAGTTTCCCGCTCACCCACACAAATAATTTCATCTTCACTCGACGCTCGGGTCTTGCCCCACACACTCCAGGAGATGGCTTCCAGTAGGGATGATTTACCGGCTCCATTCTCCCCACAAATACAGGCCGTATTCAAGCCTGAAAAATTGAGGGTTGCATCACGATAGCTAAAGAAGTTTGAGAGTCGAAGGAGGCGGGGAATCATAGAGCATTCAACACGAACGCGATCGAGACTTCTTCGCAGTGTACTCGATTCACTGACGTTCTTCTCTATCTTGAATCATTCAGGAATTTGGCTCTGATAAAAAAGCAGCATCGTTTGATCGGTTGGCGATCGGGAGGATGCTGCTACTTGGCGAATTGATGGGTGAATTCAGGCAATATCTAGCGGAAATTTTG
>RDYZ01000280.1 GCA_004293855.1 Oscillatoriales cyanobacterium
TTGATTAAACCGAAAGTTTTTGCTTTTTCTTGCCCTTGCGTTCCGCTTCCTTTTCCTTTTGTTTCGCGCGTTTTTCGGCCTCTTTTTGATCCTGTTCCGCTTTTTTCAAGGCTGCGGCTTGATTGAGTTTTTCCTCTTCTTTTTTCTCGAGATAATACTGATAGTCGCCGTTATACACCTTCAGCTCACCATCGACAAGTTCAACAATTTTGTTAGCCGTGCGTGAGATAAAGAAGCGATCGTGCGACACGATCAACACCGTCCCATCGTAGTTACACAGAGCCTCTTCCAGCATTTCCTTCGCTGGAATATCCAAGTGGTTCGTCGGCTCATCGAGCATCAAAACATTCGCCGGTTGCAGCAGCATTTTTGCCAAAGCCAAGCGGGCTTTCTCACCACCGCTCAAGGCTGAAACGGGTTTTAAGGCTTGCTCACCGCTAAACAAAAAGCGACCGAGGAGGGTGCGAACTTCTTCATTTTTCCAATCTGGAACTTCACGGTGAATCGTTTCCAAGACCGTTAAGGTTAGATCCAGGGCTTCCGCTTGGTTTTGCTCAAAGTAGCTGGGTAACACGCTGTGTTGACCCATTGTGACGGTTCCTTCATCGGGTTTTTCCTTGCCCGCAATCAGGCGCAAGAGGGTCGATTTTCCGGCTCCATTGGGGCCAAGAAAGGCAATACGATCGCCCCGTTCCACAAACAAATTCGCCCCCAAAAACAGCAATTTATCCCCGTAGGCATGGGTCATGTTTTCAACGGTCACGATTTCGCGTCCACTGCGCGGCGCGGGCTGAAACTGAAATTGCAGAGTCTTAACACGAGCCGTGGGCGCATCGATACGTTCGATTTTTTCAAGCTGCCGTTCGCGGCTCTTGGCTTGGGTACTGCGGGTTGCGCTGGCACGGAATCGATCGACAAATTCCTGCTGTTTCTTAATATCTTTCTGCTGACGTTCGTAGGCGGATAGTTGCGAGGATAAATTCTCTTCTTTTTGCTCGAGGTATTGGGAGTAGTTCCCGAGATAGGTTGTGGAAACTCCCCGTTCGGTTTCAACAATCTGAGTGCAGAGGAGGTCTAAAAACTGACGATCGTGGGAAATAATCACCATCGGCGTTTTCATACCTTTGAGATACCCTTCTAGCCATTCAATACTTTCAAGATCGAGGTGGTTTGTCGGCTCATCGAGCAGCAAAATATCAGGATCTTGTAACAGGATTTTGGCAAAACCGATCCGCATTTGCCAACCGCCGCTAAAGTCACCCACCTTGCGATCGGCATCATCAATGGTGAAGCCCACATCCGGCAAAACTTTATCGATCTGAGCTTCGAGGTTGTAACCATCAAGCGCTTCAAACTGGCGCTGGAGCCGATCGAGATCGTTAATCAGCTTATCGAGTTCGTGGGGATCGGCGTTTTCCATCTCGTAGGTCAACGCATCGATCGCGTGCTGCACACGATTGGCTTCCGCAAAGACAGTCCACAGCTCCTCACGTACGGTATGGCTGGGATTAACTTCAAATTCTTGGTTGAGATAGGCGATATTCAAGCTTGGTGGCCGTACAATTTCGCCGCTGGTGGGTTCGAGTTGACCGGCGGCAATTTTCATCTGGGTGGATTTACCCGCACCGTTCACGCCGACCAAGCCAATGCGATCGCCTGCTTTCACTTCCCACGTGACATTTCGGAGGACTTCGTTACCGGGGTAAATTTTGCTGATGCGCTCGAGTCGAAGCATAGAAATATCGCGAGGAAGGGTGGGCGAAATAATGACATAAAAGTTAACTCCAGTGTACCCCCTCGATCGGCGGTCTGTTATGGGGAAATGAGAAAGCCTTGGGTTTTTCCGCGATCGCGATGGGTTGTGACATGCTTCCAAATTAGGGTTCGTCGGTCGCTTTGCCAAGGTTTGCTTTACAGTCAACGTACTAACGTGAAACTCGATGTTTGAGATGATGACCCGCCGCCCGATCGCCGATCGCCTCACCCCCTATCTATTTCTGCTGCCCGCTGCGATCGTTTTGATCCTCACGGTCTTCTGGCCGACCCTCCAGGCGTTTTATCTTAGCTTTACCCAATACGGCTACGACCTCACCCAGGCCCCGCAATGGATCGGCACGGCCAACCTAGAACGACTGTGGCGCGACCCGCTGTTCTGGAAAACCCTCGGTCAAACCCTGCTCTACCTCGTCTGTGCTGTCCCGATTTTGGTGACCGTGCCGCTGGCGATCGCCGTTTTGGTCAACCGTCAGATCCGGGGCATCCGCTGGTTTCGGGCCGCCTACTACACCCCTGTTGTAATTTCGATGGTGGTCGCGGGTCTGGCCTGGAAATATCTCTACGCCGAAAATGGTTTACTCAATTCGGTTCTGGCCGCGCTGGGATTGACGGATGGCATCCCCTGGCTCACTAGTCCGGATCTGGCCTTGTTTAGCGTCATGATCGTGACGGTGTGGAAAGGATTGGGGTACTACATGACCATCTATCTGGCGGGCTTGCAATCGATCCCGGAGGATTTGTACGAAGCGGCGGCGCTGGATGGATCGGACGGCTGGCAGAAGCATTGGGATATTACGGTTCCGTTAATGCGGCCCTATCTCTTTTTGGTGGCGGTAATCTCGTCGTTGTCGGCGATGAAGGTGTTTGAGGAGGTGTTTATTATGACCCAGGGGGGGCCGTTGGATAGTTCTAAAACGGTGGTGTATTACCTCTATGAGCAGGCGTTTTCACGCCTGGAGATGAGCTATGCTTGCACGATCGGGCTGGCTCTGTTCCTCGCGATTTTGCTGTTGTCGGCGCTGAATCTCAGCTTGACCTGGCGGCGTGAAATCGAGCCTTAGGGCGATCAATTCCAAGTAATTCCAAGTCATCTCAAGCAATCCCAACGCACCCCGATCACGTGACCCATTAACAATCCAAACCGAGTCAGCGCGTGACGGATAACGGATTTTCTCGATCGCAGCGCAGCATTGCGAGATCTCAGTGTTAGGATCTGAGCCGATCATTTAGCGCGATTCGTACGGGTCAAGCCAATGGGGACGGTTCACCGTTCAGACCCGACCGCGCCAACTCTCCCCGGTTGAGCGGACGTCACGCTGACATCATCTCGCTAACATCACTTCTTCCGACAATCCCTCGATGGCACAACAGTATTCTGACGCGCATACCGCTGATGAGCGCAATCTCGGTTCCGTTTCACCCGTCCGCCCCAATGGGCGATCGGCTCACCGTCGCCGACTGGCCGTTCAGGTACTCGCCGCGATCTGTAGCGTGGGCTTGGTGTCCTGTGCCAACGATGCGACGGAGGATATCCCCGCTGCCCCGCCCGAGCCGACCCCGGCGGCAGTGGTCAGCCCCACCCCACCCCCCGAATCGGAACCGATGGATCGGGATGCGCTGTGGGAAACCTACGATCGGGATAATGCCGAGCGTCTGACGGCCATCTCTCGCATTTTGGCCGGTCTCGCTCCCGAAAGCACGACCATTTCGATCGACTCTGCCGCTTGGACAAACTACGCTGCGGAGATTGCCTCTGCCTGGGGGCAACTGGAAAGTACCCAACTCGAACCGCTGCGAACCTGGCGCGATCAAAACCTAGCCCAGGTTCCTCGGGACGCCCCCATTATTTACCCCTTCAGCGGCCCTGATTTTCTCTACGCCTCTTCCTTTTTTCCCGACGCACCAGTGTACGTCATGATCGGTCTAGAGCCGGTCGGTGCATTACCGGATTTTGAAAATGCTTCAGAGGAGGAATTATCGTCGGTTTTTGAATGGGTGAATAAATCCCTCTATGCGTTGCTAAATTTCAGCTTTTTCCGTACAAATGCCATGGAAAAAGATTTGAAAGATCGCGGCACACTGCCATTATTAATGCTGTTTGCGGCCCGGAATGGCTATGAGGTACTCGATTTAGCTTACGTTGGCATTGATGATCAGGGTAAAGTGAAGCGTCTTGAGGCAGGCAATCCAGATAAGTTAATTCCAGGGATACGAATTGACCTCCTCGGAAAAGAGGGAGAAAAACCCCAACAACTGTATTATTTCTCGATGGATTTATCCGATGCGGGGTTCGATTCGCGTCCGGGTTTAAAGGAGTTTTTTGGTCAGCTCGATCGCCCCGTCTCCTACCTCAAAGCGGCTTCGTATCTGATGCATAACGAATATTTTTCGATCGTGCGGGATGCCCTTCTCGAACGCAGTCAATTTATCCTGCAAGACGACTCCGGAATTCCCTTGCGTTTCTTGGATGCCAACAATTGGACGCGATCATTTTTTGGAGAATACACCAAGCCGATCGACCTATTCTCCACACGTCTCCAGGCAGACCTCAAGGCGGAATACACCGCTGACCCAAGCATTGTGCCCTTGCCGTTTGGTGTAGGTTACAAATACGATGGGGACTCCAACTTAATGCTGGCCCAACGTCAGGGCGATCCACCTTTGCGGGGTGAGCTTGAGTCGCCCTACGACCTAATGCCACCGCCTGCGTCGCGTGATGCTGCCAAGGGTGATGAGGAAGAAAATCCTGATGAAGAATCGGAAAAGGCAGCACCCCGCCGACGTGAACGCAACGATGACCCCAACGACAATCCGGACGATGAACGCGATCGCCCCGACGCGGAATCGGATACGGACGGCAAGACGGGCAAAACCTCTGATGACGATCGCGGCGATCGTCGCGATGCGTCAAACGACGATGAAAACCGAGTTCCCATGCCCGATATCTTGCGGCAACGCCTAGAGTCCGACAACACCGACGGTAACGAAGACGCCCCCGCCGACGACACCAACGAGTCGGACGCTGAGGCTGAAAACGATACACCGACGGAATAATCACACCGGTAGCGGGCTTGGATGTAGACGCAGATCTAGAGGCAACGGGCGATAACAGTCACATCATCG
>RDYZ01000281.1 GCA_004293855.1 Oscillatoriales cyanobacterium
GATCGTCTCGCGATCGTCAAAACCGTCAGAACGCTAGAATACGTAACGAAATACAACTTTTAGCGAATCGCCGTAGGGGATCGAAACCTTGGAGAACGTCAAGCCAGATTGGTTACGGGTCAAAGCACCGCAGTGGGAGCGCGTCGGTAGCGTGAAGGAGATCCTGCGCGACCTCAACCTCAATACCGTGTGTGAAGAAGCATCCTGCCCCAACATCGGCGAATGCTTTAACCACGGCACGGCGACGTTTTTGATTATGGGGCCTGCCTGTACTCGCGCCTGCCCCTACTGCGATATTGACTTCGAGAAAAAGCCCCAACCGCTTGACCCGCTCGAACCGCTCAACCTGGCCGAAGCCGTGCGCCGTATGAAGCTCAATCATGTGGTGATCACGTCGGTCAACCGTGACGATCTGCCCGATGGTGGGGCGTCTCAGTTTGTGCGTTGCATCGAGGAAACACGCCGCGTTTCGCCGGGAACAACGATCGAAGTACTCATCCCCGATATGTGTGGCGACTGGGATGCCCTCGCCGTGATCCTGGCGGCAAAACCCGAAGTGCTGAACCACAATACGGAAACCATTCCGCGCCTTTACCGTCGCACCCGTCCCCAGGGCGACTATCAGCGCACGCTGGAACTGATGCGCCAAACCCGTCGTTTATTGCCGTCGGTGTATACCAAGTCGGGGATTATGGTCGGCCTGGGCGAAACCGATGAGGAAGTCCGCGAAGTGATGCGCGATCTACGATCGGTCGATTGCGATATTTTGACGATCGGCCAGTATCTCCAGCCGACGCAGAAGCATTTGGGCGTGCAGGAGTTCGTAACGCCGGAACAGTTCGAGGCGTGGCGGGTTTATGGCGAAGAAATTGGCTTTTTGCAGGTGGTGTCATCGCCCCTGACGCGCAGCTCCTACCACGCGGAACAGGTGCGATCGCTGATGGAACGTTATCCGCGCGTGGCCGAGCCGATCGCGGCGTCATAAATTTCTCACAGAATCCGGATGATTGGTTAGGCTGGGTGTGGAGTGTTGCGGACTCATCATCCAGCCTTTTGAGTGTCTACAAGGAATACGCCACAATGAAGATGAGTTTAGTTCTACCGCAGTTCACGAGGTTGTCATGTTCTCCACTTCAATATCCAAACAGCGACTCAAAGCGGAATTGATCGGCCATGAAAATCGCCTGCGTAATTCCTATCTGCTGTGTGCGCTGGGCTTGTTTGGTGTCTGTGGCGCCCATCGGTTTTATAACGGCAAATTCAAAACCGGTGTGTTGTGGTTCTTGACCTGGGGACTTTTTGGCGTGGGTCAGGTGGCGGATATTTTCTTTATCTCCAATATGGTAGACGTCTATGAAACACGTCTGCGGCGCAAAATTGGCTACGGCGTGGGATCGATTCCGCTGAATGCCGGACAGGCCGGAATGCTAGACGATCGCACCTCCCACGATCCCCGCAGTAAAGACGAAAAAATCGTGGCACTGATTGAAGCGGCTCAGCGCCACGATGGCAAACTATCGGTCACCCAAGCGGTCCTCGAAACGCGCATGGGTTTCGACGAAGTGGAAGCACTGCTACGGGAGTTAGCCCGATCCGAGTATGTCGAAATGACGAACGATCTCAACACCGGGGCGATCGTCTATCACTTTGTCGAAATTTAGCCCCGTGTCACCGGGTTGGCGGTGGTGTTTTCTGGTGGTGTTGTCTGGTGGTGTTGTCTGGTGGTGTTGTCCTACCAGGAAATACCACCGCCCGCGATAACGGGCTTAGGCTGTGACATTCACTTTGCCAATGTTTTCATCCCACTTGCGCGGCTCGCTAGCGCGGCGAATATTTCGCCAGATTTGCGTTGCGGCCAGGGTTCCGTCCGCAACCGCGATCGACACTTGATTTAACCCCTGTTTCAGATCACCCAGGGCAAAGATGCGATCGTGGCTGGTTTTCGCCATTTCATTGGTGACCAAGTTTTCACCATCCCACTCCAGGCCCGCGATGCCCTTGAGGTAGTGGTTATGGTAAATCGACCCCATGTTAATTAAACCGGTGGTTGCTTCCACGATCGTGCCATCCACCAGCTCAATGCCACTCATTTTGTGGTTCTCGCCGTGGAACTTGGCGATCGGAGCTTCATACAGGGGATAGCCATGATCCGCCAACTTCTGTTTCATCTCATCGCTAACCTCACAGAGACCGTGGGTCAACACAGAAATGTAGGGCGTAAACCAATTCAGCACAAAGGCCGCATTGATCTGCCCCTCGGTTCCAGCCAGGAGCACCGCTTTTTGATCCCACATATCAAACCCATCGCAAATCATGCAGACATGCAGGGTGTAACCCGCATAGTCGTAGACGTTTTGCATGTTCTCGAGTTGGGGCAGCACATCGATCACCCCAGACGCTGCGATCAAATATTTGCTGCGAAACACCGGATAGGTGCTGTCTTTTTTGCCGACCTTGACCCGTACGGCGAAGGTTTCACCCTCGTCGGTAACCGCTTCAACATAGCCGCGTAGGTGATCCGCTCCCCACTCGATCGCCTGTTTCGTGCTGTGGTTGAGGATGTCACGACCCGGCGTATCGGGATCAAGCCCAACATAATTCCGTAAATCCTGCATCCAGAGCGATCGACCCTTGCCCTTTTCGATCACAAGACATTTCAGACCATACCGCGCCAGGTAAATCGCCGCCGACAGTCCACCCATACCGCCCCCAACCACGATCGCGTCGTATAGCGTATCAAGGCGAGTCTCAATATTTTTACTGGATAATTTCATAGTGACTCCACGGACGTGAACATCAGGATGGACAAAAGAGGGGTTGGAGATCGGGCGTAAACACTGCGGTTTAGAACAAAACAAGGCGAAGAAGAACAGCCCGTGGGTCGCTTCTCCGCCTTTACTGTAACGCTTGAGTTATGGGCCATGAGTTGGCATTACACGCCACCCTCAAGATTCCAAAAACTCGATCGAGCTCGGTTGTATCGAACCTTAGCCGACAAACTCACGCACCGGAGCGGAAACGCCCGCAGGCTCTTCACCCTTCAGGTAAGCCAGCATCGTGTCAGCGTCAGACACTTCAAACGGATCGGTCGGGCAGTTGTCCGAGAAACCGGGCTCAACAAATGCTTTTTCGATCACGCAGTCGTTGACCAGCATCGAATAGCGCCACGAGCGAGGACCAAAGCCGAGGTTTACTTTGTCCACGAGCATACCCATTTTGCGGGTGAATTCGCCATTACCATCGGGCAGCAGTGACACGTTGTTCGCGCCAACTTGCTTGCCCCATTGGAACATTACGAACGCATCGTTAACCGACAGGCAGATGATTTCGTCCACACCTTGCGCTTTGAATTCCTCAAAGAGCTCTTCGTAGCGCGGCAGGTGGTTGGAAGAACAGGTCGGGGTGAACGCGCCGGGAAGCGAGAACAGGACGACTTTCTTACCACCAAAAATATCTTGAGTCGTTTTGTCTTCCCAACGGTAAGGGTTCGGTCCTTCGACGGATTCGTCGCGGACGCGGGTTTTAAAGACGACGTCGGGTACGCGTTCGATAACGGCCATGATTACCTCTTGGTTTCGATCGATAACTAATTGAGAAGCTTCCCAACACGCTCCCTTTAAGGTGAGCGAGAGTTGGCTTGACTTCTACTTAAATCAGAATAATTCTAAGATAGAATTAAGTCAAGCTAAAAAAAGGATCTTATTTGAGAAATCATTAAGACCATCCGCAAATCTAAATTGAGTGCGCTAGGGTGATAAAACAACATTGCCCAAGCCTGCCTCAGTCGTGTCTTGTGCTTGAGCCACTGCGATCGGTTGCTTCCGATCGCTATGAGGGTGTGTCATCCATGAGTCGTAGACCTCTGATCGGACCAGCGGTTGCACGGCCCAATCCAACAGCTAGGGGCTGTCGTCCTGGCTGGGTCAGCGCTAGAAATTGAATGGATCACAGCCCCTAGCCAATTCCTTCGGAGTTTCACTATGCAAAGTCACGCCGACCAAATTGTCCAAGCGCTCAAAGAAAAGCGGCTTCGGGTGACCCCCCAGCGATTTGCGGTGTACGCGAATTTGCTCGATCGCACCGACCATCCCACCGCCGAACAGATCCTCGGCGATCTCAATCGGGACGCGCCGATGTCATCCCAGGCAACGGTTTATAGTTCGTTGCAGGCGTTATACAAGGCGGGCTTGGTGCGTGAGGTTTTGCTGGAGGAAGGCGTGCGTCGTTATGACGCCAATGTGGCGCCACACCATCACTTTCGCTGTGAAACCTGCGGCACGATCGAAGATATTGCTTGGGACGAAATCCGGGATCTGAGTGTGGGCGGAGTCGATCGCTACGAAGTCACGGTCTATGGGCAGTGCGAGCGCTGTGCGGCAACGCTGGCGGCGCAAGGTTTACCCCATAAGCCAGACCTAAGCCAGACCTAAGCCAGTGGTGAGACCGATCGATCAAGACTCAGCTTACGAGCGGCGATCGATGGCAGCAAAAATCTAGGGTTAGAGCCGAGATGATCGGGGGATTGGGCGAACTTTCCCAGCACGAATCCGGCGTCCGCCTCACGAAAACCCTAGACTGTGGTGACAGGTCAGCATCGGATACCCAATGGATCGCGTCACCCTTCGCCGACTTCGGCAGTATTTTTCTCCCTATTGGCCGATCGCGATCGCGAGTATCGCCGCCCATAGTTTGTTTGAAATTGTTGATTTGCTGGTTCCCTACGCCACCGGCCAGATTCTGAATGTTCTCTCCGGTCAGCCCCTGGATGGTCTCGCCCACCAGATGATCGCCCGCATCGGTCAACTATTCAATCAGCCCCCGGATCAAGCCCCGAGTCAGGCCCTAGCCTTGGGAACACTCATGGGGGTCATTTTTGTGATTGCGGTGGTGCGATCGCCAATTCAGCCTTGGATCAGTACCTGGTTTTATTGGGGCATTCCGCTCAAGGCTCGCAGCGATCGTCACGGTGACGCGATCGCCAAAATCCTCACCCTACCGCTGGAGTTTTACGACACCCATAATCCGGGTCGCATCGCCAGCCGCATCGCCCGTGGTCTCGAAAATCACACCTGGACCTATCCCGAAATCATGGGGCAACTGATCCCCAAACTGCTGCGCGTCACGGGCATTTTTAGCATCATGCTGGTGATCGACTGGCGTGTGGCGGTTCCGTTTGCCTTGTCTTTTATCGTGGCGCTGGGGCTATCACTCACGAAATTGCGGGAAATTATTCGCCACGAAAAGCAAATCGACCAGTATCGCGAAAATACCGATAGTTTCACCTCTGAATTAATTACCAATATCAAAACCGTCAAAGCCTTCGCGACGGAACAGCGTGAATACGAACGTCAGCGGCAACGCTTGGCACGTGAGGCGTTTACCTTCGTACATCGTGTCCATTTCGGCTATACCGTCCTCACATCGCAACTGCGGGGCATTATTCAGGGGTCATCCTTTAGCATTCTGATGATCACCGTTTGGGCCGCTGCGACGGGTCAGATTTCCCTGGGGCATTTTGTCACCTTGATGACGATCGCCAATCTGGGCTACGCAGAACTTGAACCGATTAGCCTGATCGCCGAGGTGACGGCTCGTCGCTATTCCTCGATCGAGCGTTTCCATGAATTTATGGAAACCCCCGCTGGGCTTGATCGTGACACGATCGCGATCGCAACTTCCTCACCGCAATTCGCCACGGCCTCCACGACTCCCGCCCCGCCGACCTATGCCTTTGCGGGTGAGATCCGCTTCAATAACGTCAGCTTTGGCTATGATCCCGATCGGCTCATCCTGCAAAACTTTAACCTCGTTATCAAACCTCGCGAGACCCTTGCCCTAGTCGGTCGGTCGGGATCGGGCAAATCCACCCTCATCAAACTGCTATTTCGCTATTTCGACCCCACCAGCGGCACGATCGAAATTGACGGCCACGATATTCGCACCCTCAACACCGCTGCCTACCGTCGTCGTCTGGCGATCGTTCACCAAGAAGTCGATGTATTCAACGGCACTGTGCTGGATAATCTGCGCTACGGCAACCCAAAAATCCACCGCGCGGATATTGTCAAAGCCTGTGCGATCGCCCGTGTTGATGAATTTCTGACCACCCTACCCAATGGCGATCGTACCGTCGTCGGTGAGCGCGGCCTGCGACTTTCTGGCGGTCAGCGTCAACGCCTCGGCATTGCCCGAGCGCTGCTGGTGAATCCCGATGTGCTTGTGTTTGACGAAGCCACCTCTAGCCTTGATTCCGAATCTGAGCAGGCGATCCAACGAGCCATGCATGAAATCCTCGGAACCCGCACCACGATCGCGATCGCCCACCGCCTCAGCACCATTCGCGAAGCCGATCGCATCGTCGTTCTCGACCAGGGTCGGATTGCTGAAATCGGCGATCATGCCTCCCTCCTGCAACGGGGCGGCGTGTACTCACGACTGTATCGCCTACAAGAACAGGGCGAACTGTACTAAATCGTTACCCAGTTGCGCCGGAATTTCAACGCCATAACGCTAGACAAACGTGAAAGATTCAAGCTAGGATTGAACGCTGCAATATACAGTCGTACCCATGAAAGGTCAAGAGCTAATCCGCTCGATCGAAGCGGAATATTTAAAATCGGACCTGCCCGACATCTACGTCGGTGATACGGTTCGTGTTGGCGTCATCATCCAAGAAGGCGGCAAAGAACGCACCCAGCCGTACGAAGGTACGGTCATCGCCATGCGTAACGGTGGTATCAACGAAACCATCACCGTCCGTCGCATCTTCCAAAACGTTGGCGTCGAGCGTGTATTCCTGCTCCACTCGCCCCGGATCGACTACATCAAAGTCCTCCGTCGTGGTCAAGCTCGCCGTGCGAAGCTGTTCTACCTCCGCGATCGCGTTGGTAAAGCAACCCGCCTCAAACAGCGTTTCGATCGTCCGCTCTAAGCTTTCTGTTAAGCCCAGCGATCTCAGCGATCAACGGACTCGATTGGTTACCATCAATCACACAACATTGCAGCCTTGCGATCGTCATTCATTCCGATCGAAACGTGCCTGACCCCAAACTCAGCACGTCTTTTCAGCCGGTTGTAAACCTCAAACAAGTTTTGTCCCGTCAATCCTCAATCCTTCTTCGTTTGGCGATCGGCTAACAAAAACTTAAAAAAGCTAAAAGTGACACAAAGCGTGTTAAACTGCTTGAGGTTTGGGTTCAACGTCTAAACAGGCTAGACACTGTGCGCTCTTAGTTCAGTTGGTAGAACGCAGGTCTCCAAAACCTGATGTCGGGGGTTCGAGTCCTCCAGGGCGCGTTGAACCAACACCCATACTACGGCTGAGACCCGAAAGTACGCGAGATTTATCAAGCGTAACCACCTTTCGGGTCTCCGTCGTCTGAAATCGTAGATCGAGTGCTGTCCGTCGCGACATTGTCGGCAAGCTTTACTGCCACCGTACACTCCATCTCCGCAAACTCTTATTTTAACGAGCTGCGAGGAACGCGATCGTGCCTAAGAAGAAAGCAGTAGAGATGCAAGAATCCGGCCCGGGATTTTCCCCGAACCAATTTTTGCAAGACACCAAAGACGAACTTGCCAAAGTCGTTTGGCCTTCCCGGCAACAGGTCATTAGTGAGTCAGCAGCCGTTCTGCTGATGGTTGTGCTCCTTGCCACAACGATCTACCTAATTGACAACTTGTTTAGCTGGGCTGCACAGCAGGTATTTGGATGACATATTCTTCAAGTGAATCTGACCTAGATTTGCCTTGGGAAGACGGTGAACAGGAAGAGCCCGTACAGCAGAAAGTGCGACCGCGCTGGTATGCCGTGCAAGTGGCTTCGGGCTGTGAAAAACGCGTCAAGGTCAACATCGAGCAACGCAAGGACACCCTTGGCGTGGCGGATCGTTTGATCGAGATCGCAATCCCGCAATCATCTGCCGTCAAAATTCGTAAGGACGGTGTGCGCCAAAACATTGAGGAAAAAGTCTTTCCAGGCTATGTCCTCATTCGTATGGCTCTCGATGATGAAGTTTGGCAGGTCATCAAAAACACCCCAAACGTAATTAATTTCGTTGGGGCAGAACAAAAGCTTCGCTACGGTCGTGGTCGTGGTCATGTCAAACCCGTACCCCTCAGCCGTTCTGAGGTAGACCGAATCTTTAAGCAATCTGAAGAACAAGAGCCGATCGTCAAAATTGACATGGAAGTCGGCAATCAAATTCTTGTACTTTCGGGGCCGTTTAAAGACTTTGAAGGCGAAGTGATCGAAGTAAGCCACGAGCGTAATAAGCTCAAAGCCTTACTCTCGATTTTCGGTCGGGATACTCCCGTCGAGCTGGAATTTAACCAGGTCGAGAAGCAAAGTTAGACCACTAATCGCTTGAGTCAATAACGATGGCTAAAAAAGTTGTTGCGCTAATTAAATTAGCGATTCCCGCAGGGAAGGCAAACCCGGCTCCGCCGATCGGTCCTGCCCTCGGTCAGCACGGCGTGAACATCATGATGTTCTGCAAAGAATATAACGCCAAAACCGCAGACAAAGTCGGGACGATTATCCCGGTAGAAATCTCAGTTTTTGAAGATCGAAGCTTTACCTTCATCCTCAAAACACCTCCGGCATCCGTTCTGATCAAAAAAGCAGCGGGCATTGAAAAGGGATCAGGAGAGCCAAACCGTGCCAAGGTCGGTACGATCACCCGCTCTCAATTGGAAGAGATCGCCCAGGTCAAGCTGCCCGATCTGAACGCCAATGATGTTGCGGCTGCGATGAATATCATCGAAGGTACGGCTCGTAACATGGGCGTGACTGTCGTTGATTAAGTAATCAACCGCTGCGTTTGGTTTGAGAATTACCTCTCATTCCGGTGTCGATTTTCGTAATCTTTACTATTTCGTCGAGGGCAGAGGCGCGATCGCCTCGTTAGGGACCCCATCCATACATATGTCTAAGAAAATCTCTCGTCGCTTGCAAGAAGCACAGGCGAAGGTCGAAGAGCGTGCGTACGACCCCGCCGCCGCCCTGGCACTGCTCAAAGATACGGCAACGGCCAAGTTTGATGAGTCTGCGGAAGCACACATTCGCCTAGGGATCGATCCGAAATATAGCGATCAGCAACTTCGGAC
>RDYZ01000211.1 GCA_004293855.1 Oscillatoriales cyanobacterium
ACGGCGACCATGTAGACCGACAGGGCCAGAACCAGGAGATACGTCGCCAGCTTCAGCCAGCCGGTGCTGTACCAGGTGTTGGGGTTGAGGTGATCGGAAAAGCGGAAAAAGACCGCAATTTGTGAGGCGAGGACATCGGAGATCGGGGGAGCGGTGAAATATTGCCCCAGTTTTGGCAGTAGACCGATCGCGCCGATCGCAAAGGGAAAGAAGACTTTCCAAGTGGCTCGGGTTCGCAGTGTACCGAGAAAGACATCTTCGAGCAGCCAGCAGAGGAGCAGTATGGCAAAACTATAGCTACCGGTGAGCGGTTCAAAGGACAGACTCAGCCCGGTGAACAGGGCGGCGAGGTAACGTCGATCGCCCAGGAACAGACCGATCGCCATAATCATGCAACCATCCGCGATCGCTGAAGCCCCAAAACTAGGCAGCAGCACGTCATCCGAGATCACACTTTGGGGATCATTGGCCGCGAGCAAGAGACCGTAGGCCAGCAAAAATAACTTGAGGTAGTGGCGTTTGAGGTTGGGAAAGCGTCCGGTACACACCAGGAGAAGCGAGGCGATCGTCACGCCCGCAAACCCAAAATAGACCGGTGCGGCACTGTTGATCGGAAGCAAATGATTGAAGCCCAGCCAGAGAGCCACCGCCAGCAGTGATGCCCCCAAACGGAGATTAAACTGACGGGTAATCAAGGCCAATCCCACCGCCAAGAGCGCGTAGCAGAACAACCGCCCCAAGATGATCGTCGCAGTCGCACCGACTCCCTCCACCAGTCCACGGGTCAGCCACTCAAACACGCCGGGATAGGCGGTGGCTTGGCTCAGATACCAATCCTGCGGTAGCCAGTTGGGATCGGCGATCTGACGGGCGATCGTTAACACCTCCAGTTCCTGACCGAGGGGCTGAAATGTCCAGTTATAGGGCAGGAGCAGCAGCGTAATCACCCCAAACAGGGCGATCGTGCGCTGTCCGAGGGGCGTCCAGAGCTTGACAGGAGAACGGGATACAGATGAGCGGGATGCAGTCACAAGTAGGGAAATCAGCCAAACGGCCTAGACAACAGCAAGCACTCTACGCTTTACAGCCGGTAGCGAAATCCTACAGGCAATCGTCACGTTTCGTTATTCCATCGACAGCATAATGGGGGATCAATCAGAAAAGATCCAATAACATTTAGTATCATGCTCAGGCTTCGTGTGAGAGTATAGTTTTTTTGACTCTGTATCCTGTGCCTTCACGATCCAGGGTCTCAAAATCAACACGAGTTTATCCGCTTACCGCTAAATTGACGTAGGACGACTTTATGACTGAATGGATTACGGAAATAATGAATTCCTTGGGCTACTTTGGAATTGCCTTTCTGATGTTCTTAGAAAATCTTTTTCCGCCAATTCCTTCGGAGTTAATTATGCCGTTGGCGGGTTTTACGGTAGCTCAGGGGAAAATGCAGCTTGTTCCGGCGATCGTAGCGGGAGTGGCCGGTACAATTTTGGGCGCTTATCCGTGGTACTACGCCGGAAAACTCGTGAGCGAAGAACGGTTACGTCAACTGGCTGATCGTCATGGTCGTTGGCTCGGTTTATCCAGTGCAGATATTGATAAAGCCGATCGTTGGCTGCGTAAATATGGCAATAGTGCCGTGCTATTTTGTCGCTTAGTCCCCGGTGTGCGTACGCTAATTTCCCTACCCGCTGGCGTTAGTGAAATGCCCTTAATTCCCTTTACGATTTATTCAACGATCGGCTCGGCGTTGTGGGTGGGGTTACTGACGATCGGAGGGTATAAAATGGGTGCAAACTATGGACTAATTGAGACATACATCGGCCCATTTGCAAAAATCATTCTTCTAATCCTAGTGATATTTTGTATTCTTTGGAGTGTGAAGAAAAAGTTCTTTTCAGACGTCTAATGGTTGGGGGAAATATCATTTCAAAGCAGCATCTAATACACCCATTAGACCTCCTGCATGGGTGTATATGCACCGTCGCTTTTGTCAGAGAGAGTGATGCATTGAGGGATGGGGATGAGGGAACAGAAAAAATCGCTTCATGTAAGAGATCTAGTACTTTCGCTTGACTGGCACTTATTCAAAACACACCTGATTATCGGCATCGCGCTCAAGACTGAGTTGACCGTTTTCCATTCGATATTTGGGTGGTTTAAATTGGGGTAAACCGTCCACAAATACAGGTTGCCCCTGGTTATCACGCAAGAGGGGGCAAGTGACTAGTTGGTCATTGCCATCAAAGATATAAGCTTGAGTATTGGGATCGCGGACGGGGGTTGGGTAAATGTATAGCCCGTCTGCGGTTTTAGCATTTTCTATCGGCTCAAGATAAATGGGGTTACCGTGGGGATCATGAATGGGCTGATTTGTTTCTGGATTGCGCAGAGGAATGCGCTGCGGTTTGAGATTGTTAAGATCGCTCGAAATTTCGGGATGGGGGATGTGCAGACTAATTAGATCCTCACGTCCATCTAGGTTGTAATGACGGCAGTACTGAACTGCGGCTTTGGTAAAACCTGCTCGTTCGAGGAGGGTATGTATCCCGGTTTGGTCGCTGCTGGTAAGGATATCGATATCGCTGACACCGATTTCTTCGGCTTGGGCAAGAGCTGCGTTAGTCAGCAGTTGGATTGCTGTGGGGTTACGATGTTCGGGCTGGATATAGAGTCCAAGAACTGAGCCGACGCGACGCTGGAGAAAGGGGTTATCGAGTTCTTGTTCTTCTTGAAATTCGGCTGGGAGGTTTGGGGGTGGAGCTTCGTCGTAGCAGTAAACGATCAAGCAGCCGACGATTTCGTTTGTGTTGGTTTGGAGTATCCAGGTGTGGGTGTGGGGTCTCTGAAGTTGACGTTGAATGTACTGAAGGTAGTCAAAGTCAGGTTTGAGTTGTAGGGCGGGGTCGATCGCGGCGCGATCGTGAGCGAAGATTTCCCAGAGGGGTGCGATTGCGGGTGCATCATCGGGGGTCGCGAGGCGGTGAGTGTATGTCATAGATACCCTGTGAATGTTGTGTGTGAATTTCAGTGTTCGGTGAATTGAGTAATTCCGAGCAAGATTTCGAGGAGTGATTCGAGTTCTGCGGGAATAACGTAGCGTTTTGGGTCTTGGGTGACAATACGATCGCGGCGATCGAAGGTTCCAAACTGCCAATCTTCGCCGGTAGTGACGATGCCGTATAGCAGGGGCGTTGATGCCGTCGTCCACTGATCGAGGGCGATCAGTTCGATCGCGAGTTGGGTGAAACCGCGCATGAGGTCGGATTGTTTGGCTTCGATGATTGCGAGGTTATGGTGTGCTGGGCTGCCATCGGGGCTAGCGATGTAATAGTCGAGAACACCGCGCAGGTGTTCGCTAACATCGATGGCGTATTCGAGATAGATTCGCCGATCGGCGAGGTCGGCAATCTCAAACAAAATCGGGGCGATGAGGGCTTCGCGACGGGCGGTTTCGTTGATCAGTTCGATGTGATCGCGGTTGCGTTGGAGTTGCCGTTGTAGGGGGTCGATCGGGACGGGATAGGGTTGACGGGGCAGGTTGATCGTTTGGCGGTTTAGGGTGCAGTTAAATTCGGTCAGGATATCGCTGAGGGGGTAGGGGAGATCGAAGTATTGGCTGAAGGTTTTGGGCTGACCGGATTGGAGGATACGGGGTCGATTCATATGGGTTAACGAATTTTTATTACCGATCATCTGGCGTTCGCCCAAATTTCAGTTGCATCCCGTAGGGGCGAATGGTATTCGCCCAAATTTCGGTTGCACCCCGTAGGGGCGAATGGCATTCGCCCCAATTTCAGATATTGACAGAAAGATGATCGCGTTCCGTTTACACACAATTAGGGCGAATGGTATTTCGGGTTAATGCCATTGATGAGGGCGAATGTCATTTCGGGTTAATGCCATTGATGAGGGCGAATGCCATTCGCCCCTACGGGGAATTAAACGGTTGATCGTTCCCAATTTAGAATTTCTATTACCATTTGGATGGGTTATTAGGGTGCAATTGATCTATTTCCCATTTTAAAGGATTATCATTTATATACTGACAAATTTTTTGCAAAGATTTTTGATTGCGAATAATATGTTCATAATAATTACGCTGCCAAATGGGAACCGGATCTAACGGACGAATGATATTAATCCTTTTGGTGACTGATGCTTTAAATCCGACAATTAGGGAAGACAGGGATCGCGGTTTCATGTGTTGTGGTAATGCCTTGGTTGCGGGTGAATGGTAATTGGGGCGAATGCCATTCGCCCCTACGGGATTTTTGGTGATAATGACTATTCCGTGAAAATGATTGAGCATAATAACCCAATCATCTAATTCAATTTCTTGTCGAATCGTGGGTGATCGCAGCCATTCTTCGGCAACAATAATTCCAAATTGATTTAATTGCATTTTTCCATCAATGATCTCTCCGAATAAACATTTTCGTTGATGGGTGCAAAGGGTGATGAAATAGGCTCCGGCTTGGGAATAATCGTATCCTGGCAGGCGAATGGAACGGCGGTGGTGTTTTTGGGGATCGTAAGGCATAAAATCTGGAATTAAATTGAACCATTAACACATTTAATTTTACATAATCGGTTTGGGCGAATGGTATTCGCCCAAACAATGGTATTTGCCGAAACAATGGCATTCACCCCCAATTCAAAATTAACCACCCGTAGGGGCAAATGGCATTTGCCCAAACCCGGTATATGGTATTTTTCCGAATTCTGGTATTACGTACCCGAAGGTGATTGTGTTGCGTTTTTACGTCCGAGGGCGAATGCCCTAACGTAGGGGCGAATGCCATTCGCCCCTACGTTAGGGTGACCATTAGTTTAGATGGATTATTGGTTGTCCTCTGTTGGGATAGGGGTTTGCTGTGGTTTGATGACCAGCGGTAGCGCCAAGTGTTGTTGGGATGATTGGTTGGGGAAAAGTCAGGGGCAGGGTTAAAAATGGTGGAAAAGCTGGGTTTTGGGGTCAGACTCAAGATGAAAGGTGCTATCAACATAATTTTGTTTTTTTTGAGAAGAGGCATATAAATTCTTTCAGATGAGTTGTTGATGAGATTTAGGGTGGGGAAGATAGAGATTCAGGATAGGCGATCAATCTTAGGTTAGGTTGGAGAAAAAGAGGATATAAAGGGGGATCTAATATCCTCTTGAAAGACTGTCACCAGGCAAGTAGTTATTTTAGCTTTAACTCTTGAAGGGATTGCATGAGTCGAGAGTATTGTTCTATATTTTTCACCTCTTTTAAACCATTTGTAATTTCGGTTTGTTTAAACTGCACATCCTTTGAATACTCAATAGGTGGGCTGATAGGGCGACCTCCCAGAACCTTAGTAAATTGATTGGCAAACAGATCTCGCCATATAGCTTTGGCTTCATTTTGTACACCTGGTGTTAGCGTGGCAGCCCAACCTGCGAAATTATCAGCAAATCGATCTACCGCTGCTGTTTCAAACTTGTAGATACCATTGCCTTGATCGATAAGTCTGAAGGAGCGCCGACCGACTAGAAAATGATCTTCTAAAGTTTGAACCGTCATAGTGATCATCTTTTTTGATGAATCTCTATCAATTGCAATAACTCTCACATCATCATGATGTCCAAAATTATCAGAACTAATCCAAGGTGTTTCGGGAGGAATGTAATAATCGGGACCAGTCGGCATAGGTACAGGCATTCTACCTGTTTTATTGCGAAATGATAAATAATCACCTGCTTCAAGAATCCCGTCTTGACTTTCCGGTACATCTATTGATATGTCGTTCCAATTAAACTTGAAGAGACTGCCTATTGTTTGATTGAAAACTTCATCAATGTTCTTGTTGCCGGAAATTTTAATCTCTTGCCCAAGATATCTTAGAGCTAAGGGTCCATGACCATCATTTAAGTCTTGGATATTTGGATGAATCCAACGGCCATCAGGTAGTTGAATACCAAAGATAGCTTGAGCTTGTTTTTGTCGCTCAGTAGAAATTGCGCCACGTGGGCCAGAAATTAATGTAGGATGTGCCTCCCACCATGCTCGCTCACCAGGAGCATATTCCCCGAACTTGTATGTTTCTTCGTATTTTTTACGCTCTTGCGGGGAAGCATTTTCTTCGATAAGGATATACTTCCGTCTTAATAGTTCTAACCCCCCCATTTCTTCAACCTGCTTATCGGTCATACGCATTAATTCTGAATCAGTAATTTCTGTTTCTTGGGTAGGCGGACATTCACACTCCTCCTTCCCTGAAATCTTATCAACCATCCCCTTCAGATCATCTTTCCAAAGATTCAAAACCCCATTCAAACCAGATAACCAACCCTCAATCCCACCATCCTTAATCGCATTACCCAAATACAACGCCGTATTGCCAACCTTCCCAACCTGCTCCAAAATCCCCTTCAAAGCAGTATTGAAATTACCCGCAAAACTTTGACCGATTGACAACGCCCCATTAAAGAAATTGCCGATCGCATTCAACCAATCCCCACTCTGAATCGACTTAATGCCGCCATAGATCATCTGGGGAGCCTGTTGCAAACTTTGCACCACCGACAACATGACCTTCTTGATCGGGTCACTGCACTTATTGATAAAACTACCCATTCCCATTGATGCCGCAGTTGCAACACTACCGAGAATTTGTAGAAAACCCATAACGCTTTCGCCCGACATGATCGATCGCGCTCCGCTAAAAGCACCAGAAGCGATCGACTGTAAACCCTCTAACCCCACCTTTAAAGCAGGCGACAGCGCACTTCCAAGTCCAGCCGTTAAAGCATTAATACCACCCATCACAGCACTGAAAATACCGCCGAGCCAGTCCCCTGCCATGATCGACTGGATGGCATTAATCCCCGCCCCAGCCGCACCCAAGGCGATCGATAGAGGCTGCACACCCGGAACAAAGAACGTAATAGCACTGGCCAAGCTGATGATCATACTGACCATTCCCATCAACTCATTCCAAAACGCCTTCTTGCGAATCTTTCGCTCCGCAATCCGCTGTTCTACAATCTGCTTAAATATTTCCTGCGACTGAGCCGCTAACTCCTGACTGATATTCAGCGCCTCCTCCCCATAAGCAACCCGCGTTAACATCTCCAGGTATAACGGCTCAACCACCTGCCGCTCACCCTCCAGTAACTCCGCCCGTTTCATCTCCACCAGCAACTGCTGTGAAGCCGATTGCAAATTCGTACTAGCCAGATCCAATAACTTCAGATCCTGCTCGTCCGCAGCATCCAACAGCGCCATTTCCTCTTGCTTAGACCGGGTTTGAGCAATGATCCCCGCCATCGCATTCAGTAAATTCTCCTGAATCAACCCCGCCTCTTCACCCTTGAGCGCAGAATTAATATCAGCCTGAACCGTCGCCAGCAACGCTTGCAGCTCCGGCGGAAGTTGGGCTTGCGTCGTGGGGAACTGTTCAACCTGCGTCAGTAGCGCCGCCATTTGAGCTTGAGTCGTAACGGGATCTTGACCCCCCGTTAATACCTCCAAACCCAGCTCCTGACGCGCCTCATTGAGAGCACCGCGCAACGCATCTTCCGCCTGCACCTGACGCAACTGCTCAAGCTTCGCCTGGGCAATCAGTCGCTGCCGTGTTGACTCAATCTGCTCTCGCTCTAACCGAGCCGTAACCGTCGCATCAATCTCCTGTTGACGCTGCTCAGCGATCGCCCGTTCTAGCTCCGCTTGACTCAAGTTCAGCTTCTCGATCGCCACCAGTTGCGTAAACGTCTGCTCCGTTCGATCCCGTACCGTCCCGATCGCCTCTAACCGCGCCTGGACGATCGCGACAGCCTGTTCCGTCGCCTCTCGTTCCGCTCCCGTCTCAGCAAGTTTGACATTGAGTGCCGCAAGTTGAGTCTGGAGCTGAGTTTGTTGTGCCTCTAACTCCACACGAGCCGCATTCGCCGCATCCTTGACCGCTTTAAACTGATCAGCCTGCTGTTGAGCGCGGTTTTGTAACTCACGCTGTTGCAACATTTCAACATAGTAGCGATCGGCTAGAACACGATCCGAAGCCTGCGCCAAACCACCCGAACAACCACCCCCCTTATCGCTCGCCAAATCCTGATAATCGCGGTAGTACAACTCAGCCGCTGTCGCCATATCATTAGCCGCAGCAACCTCCAGAATTTTCTTCGCCCACTGCATCCCCGATTCCGCCATCACCTGCAAGCGTTTCTGGATCTCGAATTCCAGATTATTGAGCCGCCCTTGTTTCTGAGCCGCTTCTAGCTGGTAATTTGCGTGGGTTTCCGTTAGTTCTAACAACTTAGAAATGGTAGCCTGACGAGCCTTGGCGATCGTTAAGTATTCATCGTTCTCAGCCAGTAAAGTCACTTGCAGTTGCTGAAGGGGTTTCGTGAGAGCTTGGCTACTGGCTAACGCTTGCTCCGCAAGGCGTTGCGCCTCTGCTAAGGCTGCCCGTGTATCGTTCAGTTGCGTTCGGAGCGAACTGAGATCGGCATCGGGACTTTCAATGTACGCCGCGATTAGAACTTGCTCGGCAACGATTACCTCATTTTGAGCCGCGAGCAGCGTCCGGTTGTGGCTGAAACTCGCCTGTTGCTGAGTGAGGATCGTTTCCTTATTCTCGAGCTTGGCGATCGTCTGCATCAATTGAGCCAGCTTCGTTGCATCAGCAGGCAAAGTCGAAACCACCAATGATTGAGCTTGAATCACCAATTCCAGCTTTAAAGCCTTCACGGACTCCAGCTCATCACTCACCGCCAGACTTTGATTCTCAATCCAGGTTTCACTATCCGCTAGATCATCCTGAAGGGCTTGCTGCTGCTGAGTGATCTCACCGCGCTGTTCCAGAATTGAGTTCAGCGCGTTGGTGTAATCGCTTTGAGCAGCGTCGTAATCCTCCCAGCCATTTGTAACCTTTGCCGTATAGGTTTCAGCTTCCCGTTCCGCCAGTTTCAGATCTGCCCGCAGGTCAGGCAGCAATTTCAGCAGGTCTTCAGTATTGAGAACTTCAATCTCAGCTTCACCATTCGCAAGCTGTTGTTGCAGCGCATCGGGCATAAGTTCGGTCAATAACTCAAGCTGTTGTCCCGACTTGGGTAATTGTTCCCGCGCCGCCGCTAGAACGTCGATTAAGTTACGAGTCACATTGATCGACGGAGCTGCCTCATTTGCCGCACCATTCGCCGCACTCCACTGATTGAGGAGGGGTTCGATACGCTTTTCAGCTTGAGCCGCAGCATTACGATCAAGAATCTGTTGAACACCCTGATTCCGCAGTTGGTCAGCATACTGCTTATAGGTGTTCCACAAAATCCAGCTATGATCAACGTGGGTAATTTGTACCCATTTCTTTTTCTTCTTGCCAGTCCATTTGCGGGTATAAGTCTCACGCCATTCGTACCAGAATGGGCCATTCTTGCGGCTGAGTTCCCAGTGCTTCGCAGCCTGTTCTTCATACCATTGAGCCTGCGCGGTAGCAGCGGCACTTTGCGCTTCGGCTTGAAGTTTTTGAGCCGTAGCTTGGCTGAGTTGATTTTGGTAGGCGTTGCGCTGTTCTAAGGTTTCTTCTTGGAGTAAAGAAATTGCCGTTCCATTCTCTGAATACTTCCCTAAAAACTCCGTTTGATAGGCATTCGCTTGGGGTAACGTCCGGCGAATTTGATCCCGTTGATAAGCCGCTTGGTTCGCCGCCGCTTGACTGGCATTGTAGTTAGCATCAGCACCAGGATTATAGATCCAACCATATACGGCTCGATCTCCACCACTACGCCGACGTTCATAGCCAACGATTCCCCAGGTGTGAACCTGAGGCTGCCAATAATTTGCAGCATTTTGATGCTGAATTCGCTGCTGTTCATAGGAATTTGCTAAGTTCAGATCTGCTTGCTTTTTCAGAGCATATTGTTGTTGGTATTCCGCCCATTGCGCTGCTTCTAAATGATATCGATCAGCGATCGGTTGAATGTCCTGCCATAACGCCGCATCTTGCGCAAACATCAACTTCAACTGCTTAATCTCGCGACCGACCAATTCCACCGTCGCGCGAATTGTATCCTCTCGCGGGGCTGCCACCGTTAACGTAGCTAAAGCATCCCGCAAACTTGCCCGCGTTTGAATCAGATCCCCATTCGGATCGGTCAAAGTCGCCTCAATAGAGGTCAGCAACTGATCGGTTACCTCCGACAATACCCGTTGTGCGTCACTATTTTTTAAGTTTTGGCTAATACCTTCCTGTAACCGCTGTGTGGAAAATAAGGCCGTTTGATATAAATCTTGACGGGCTTGATCATTGAGTTGGGCATAATCTTGAATGGTTCCAGTTTCAAGCGCTTGCTGCGCTACCGTTTCCACTGCTAACTGTGACTCCATCGCTGTCAAACGTTCTGAAGTCACCACCAATTTTTCTCGTACGGCTACCTCTTGGCGTTGACGTAACTGCTCCAGTGCTGCCGTTGCTTCCGTTAGACGATGATCGAGTTCCGTTCTCAAATCCTGGGTTTGGTCTTTGAGTGCCGTTAGGTTATCCCGTTGTGTGGTTGTCTCTGTAATCAACGCCGCGATCGCTTGAATGCTTTCGGGATCGGTTAAAGCCGCCTTTTCCGCTTGCCAATCTGTCAACAGATTATTCAGGTGCGTAATCTGTGCCGTGAGATCGATCACACGGGTTTGTAGATCCCCAAGATACTGCTCAACTTTTGGCGTAATTTGGTTAGGAAATAGATCGAGATCCGTTTCTGCTGCCAACACACCAAAGCTGATCAGGTGATGTAGGGCTTCCGTTTGATCCGTCAGAGCTTCACCCCATCCATTGAGGGCAAGTTTGCTAACGTTTGTTGCCGTTTTAAAGGCTTGAAGCTGTTGGGCTTCCTGAGTTTGGAAGGGTCGCAAACGTTCAACGATCGGGGCGATCGTTGCCTCTAGTTGAGCTTTTTGTTGACCGAGAGGAATAAGCTGTTGGCGAACCGCATCTAAATCCTTGACTTGGGCAGCTTGTGCCGCCTGCTTTTGGGTGATTTCAGCTTGAAGCTTTTGAGCTTCTGCTTGAAGCTTGGTTTTTTCTGTCCAAACTCGGTTACGTTCATCCGCAATGATCGAGGCATTTTCTAAGTTCTTGAGATAGGCTCGAAACTCCCCTTCATTGCGAACATACTGACCGTTAATATTTTGCCAAATTCGTTGACGATGCTGTTGAGCTTGGCTGTAGTAAAAGTGTTCTGAGGCATAAGAAGAACTATCACGCGCCGCAAGACTTTGAATCGTTAACTGCTTATTTTTAAGTTGATATTCTGCAAGCTCTAAGTCCGAGGTTGCGGTTGTGATCGTCGCAGTTAATTCCGTTTCCTTCGTCTGCTTTGCACTGAGTTGACCGGTTGTTTCTGCCAAGTTAGCTTGGAGCGCCAAGAGTTGTTGACGATCGGCAGAACTGGAATTGCGTGATCCTAGCAATGTTTGAGTCGCCAGGGCTTGGGCTTGGGATGCTGCCGTCCAGGTTGTTGATTCAGCCGTATACTGATCACCCAAAGTCTCTATTTGAGTCACCAAATCTTTTTGATGTTCAAGCCGAGAAACCTCTCGCTTAACCTGTTCAAGATATGTTTTCGTTAACTCAATTTCAGTATATTTATCAGACAAGGCAGACTCAAGGGCTTCGCGTTCTTTTGTTCCTTGCGTTTGAGCTTTCTGTAAACCTAAATTGCGATAACTATTTTCCAGGTTTTGAAGTTGTGCCGTTGCTTCTGCTACCGCCACCGAGACTTGACCTAACTGTGCTTTCGCAGAGGAAAAGCTAGCGGTTAGGTTATTTTGTCGATCGCGAATGGCTTTTAACTCCGTCAAATATTTCTTGATCGGGAGTGTATTCAATACCGGAGTTGTTGCTTGACGCTTTTCGAGTTGACGAACCAGTGAATCCAATTCCAACTGCTGTGGCGAATCGGGCAAAATTAGTGCCAATTGTTCCTGCCAAGCCTTTGCCCACTCGCACTCTTGTTTAAGATCCTCTGCGAGAATCTGTGTTTCCTGAATTTGCTGAGTTAATGCCTCACCGCCCAAGGAACTGTTTCGTAAATCTTGCAGTTGCTCGAGCGCAGAAATTTCGGCTGCTTGAAGCAGCGCAATCTGTTGAGCAATTGCAGCTTTTCGCTCACTTAAAGGTAGAAAGAATCCTTCAGTTTCCAAAAAAAGCTGACGATCACGTTGTGCTTGTTGCAGAACTTTGCGATCTTCACTAAGTTTTGCTTCCCATGCAACCTTACGAGCTTCCGCACTTGCCTCTTTTTCTAATTGGAGCGGTAAACGATTATTCACTGAATTCAACTCTGTTTCAGTTTGTTTCAGCGTTAGCTTAACGACCTCAAGCTGATTTTCTTGTAATGGCTTTTGAAGTGCAAGCAAATCCTTTTCAGCTTGTTTTTCTAACTCTTTGGCTTGAATCTCATACTCAATTCCTTGTTTGAGTGAAGGCCAATCATTAATTCGCTCTTTCAAGAAATTAACCTGAGCTTTTAATGCACTAGCCTCGGCCTGGGACTTGTGAACTAACTGATCAAATTGAGTAATTTCTTGGGACGAAATTTGCAACTCTTGATAGGCTAAATCGCGTGGAGCAATATGTTCAGGATGGTATGTATAGTAATAGCTGATACTGGTAGAGGTTTTTCCCGATCGACCTCGATGTTCATGAACTTGAGTATGCCGTACAGAAACATTATCCCGATGATAAGCGTACCGATCAAAATTTTGTCGGCGACGTTTTTCTGCTTCTGCTAATTCATTAGAGAAGGCAAGAGCTAAGGCTTCTTTCTCTGCTATACGTGCCTCAAGAGATTTCAATAGTAATTTTGCATCTTCAAACCGTCCTGAATTTGTAGATATTTGTGACTCTTGAACATCCAACAGTTGAGCATGTTTTTCTAGAAGAATAGACTGCTGATCTAACTGTTGTGCAAGATTATTGGTTGTTGCATAGTTTTGATAAGCAATACTGGCTAGATATTCTTCTTTGCGAGCATTCGTCGCTGATGCCGCCGCTTGCTGCCGATAAGCAATTTGTTGAGGATTGGGCTTAGATTGAAATCGCGAACACCATGGTTTAGAACGAATAGAAGTAGAAGCTTGATTTGCTAGAGAAAGTTTATATTGTTCATCTGAACGCCAAAAATTTACCTTACCTTGAATAGAATCATATTCTCTTCGATAGACTAAGCTCTGTTGACGATAAATTTCTGCAATTCTTCGTTGATTTGCTGCGGCTTCTCGAACTACCGTGGAATTGGATGAAAATGTCTTTGGATCAACCAATTGGTATTTTAGCTTGTCTTTTGCTGTACTAATTTCGGCTTCTGTTTGTTTGATTGCAGCTTCCAACTCAGACAATTTTTTAGGATTTATAACTTCCAAATTCGCTTTTTCTGCCTTCAGTTTAGTTATTTGGCTCTCTAGAGAAGCCTGACGGGTCATAAGTTCTTCTAATCGAGGTCGCTCAATTTCAAGTTGCTGAATTGCAAATAACAGCCCTTCCGTTGAAAGCTCTTGCTGAAGCAATGCTTTTTCAAATGCAATATCTTTTTCGGCATAGATAGCCAGTTTTTTCTTTTCTATTTCATCAATTTGAGCCTTTAATGCCTCTAAACTTAGATCTAAATTTGTTTGTAGTGCCGAACGTCCATCTCCCCCCAAAAGTTGAAGTAATAAGTCTTCTTGCTGAGCTTCAAGCATTGCAGTGATTTCTTCCGTTGAACCAAAAGCAGCTCGTGCCCGGGAGATCACTCTTCCTGTCCAGTCTTCATCCCATTGGAGTGTCGAAGGATTGACTTGGGTAAGGGCGATCGGTGTAACTGTACTTGCAGCTAAAACGGCTTGAGTCACATCAATGAGCCCCGCTCCCGTTTCTTTATCCCATCCAGTTTCTCCAAGATCGATCGTTGATGACAGTAATAACTCCTTCACCTGTTGATAATTCAACTCAGGATTTGCCGCCCAAACCAATGATGCCGCTCCGGTTACATAGGCTGTTGCCCGTGAAGTACCAACAAATGCACTTGGATTATTTTTGTAATCACCACCTGGAGCAACCAGAGCTAAACCCTCACCTTTTGAAGAATAGTTTGCAACTTCTGACCAACGATTGACGGCACCCACGGTTACAATGTTGTCGAATTCTTGAGCCGCCGCACCAAGTCCCGACATTTTTCCACCAGTATTTCCTGAGGCGACGACCAGCAATACATGATTCTCCTGAGCATAAGCAAGTGCGGATCGTTCTTGTGCTGTTAATTCATATCGAGTTGTCACACCAACATCATCAAGTTGTGTGAGATCGAAACTTAAATTAATGATTACTTGATCTTTCCCATTAGCTTTTAAGCTGTCGATCGTCTTGATCAATTGTTCCGCCCAATTTGTGGGTGAACGAAACCCAGTATCAATGGGTACAAAATCGACACTCAACTGAGAATTAACTAACGAAATAGTCTCTTTTACCGCTTTGCCGTGATCGCCAGAAAAATCTAACACAGCGACGGATGGAAGTTCTGTATTCGGCAGCAATAAGCTATCAGCATTCTTCGCGCCGATCATGCTCAAATCCCAAACGCCCGATTCCTCAGTCTTGAGGATCGAAGCAAGGTTTTCTCCAAATCCTAATTCGGCTGCAAATTCAGGCGAATTTTGAATTGATTGAATTAACTCATTTGCTTGAGGACTAAAGCCCAGGGAGCTGGGATTATCAGTCGAAAAAATAAAATCTCTTAGTTTTGAATCAACAGCGATCTTTTCAACGACTTGATTAATTAGATTATTAATTTGAACATCAAGCTTTTCAGCTTCAGAAGAGGTTATCTGATCATAATTAAGTGAAGCTTCAATTAGATCACCGACTTCTTTTAAAGCTGAGTCAACTTCTTCGATCTTTGCAGGAGATACCGCCGGAGAGTCTATCTCAATGATTCGAGTTGCAATGTTGTTATTTGCATCTTTGGCTTCAACTTTGATTTGTAAAATTCCTGGCAGTTCTGCTGCCAGGTCTGGCTTAATATTTAAGATCTGATCAGTAATCGATGCAGTAATATTGGATTCTACGAGACCATATGCTACGTCGAGCGAGTTTAGTTTGCCAATAAAATCAACAAAAACATTATTTAAATCGAGTTCTTTTACGCCAGAACTGATATCAAGTTGAAGAACTGGTAATGCTAAAGAAACTTTATCTGTAGATTCACTAAGAAATCCGAGATGATCTAATATTTGCTGACCTTGCTCAGTTCCTCGCCAATCTTTTGTTGGATCGATAAGGTCATCCAGTTTTGCCGCAGTGCCAGATGCGCCCGTGATTCGAATAATGATATCGTTGTAGTCTCGATCAGTCTTGCCGTCCGCTCGAATATCTTCAAAAACAAATGCCTCTCCCTTACCATTTAAATCCGCTATCTGCCCAAAGTGAAACTCATCTTCAGGGTTCAGGGTAGAGATAGAAAACAACGGTCGAGATGCACCTTGTACTGAAGGGTTAGCAATGACTTGTGATACCGTGCTGTTAGGAATTAAAATTATTGCAAACTGATCTCCAGCTTCCATCGCAAACACTTTTACACCGCGATATTCACCCTTATTTTCTTGACTTGCAATTGCAGCACCTTCAGTTTTATCTGAAATCACCACGTAACCTAGCTCAGAGTTACTGTTTGCACGACGAACAGCCTCTGCTATGAATTCGTCATGGTCTTTGAACTGCTTGCCATCAAAATTACGAATGCTAAAAAATCCAAGCTGTCCCTGGTAGTCGCCACCATCGCTTACATAATCAATACCAACTTCGCCTGAGTCTCCCACGGTGAATATACCACCATTGATCTGGCTAAAATCCAAGACAAAAAAATCATTAGGTGCAATTGCTTCATCTAAAATATTTTCTGCTTGATCTTCAAATTCTATTATTAAACTTTCAGATTTCTCAAATGAAGTTACATTGATTTCCTCAATAGGTTCTATTTTTGGTTCGGCTTCTTCGCTTTCAGAATTTATTGAAAAAAACTCAGAAAAATTCAATTCCGAATATCTTTCTTCGAGAGCTAAATCTAGGTTTGATTTAGTAATAACTTCCGGCTTTTGAATTTCTAAATTTTCAATCTGTCCTTCGGCTACAGATTCAAGCGGAAGAGATATGAAAGTTTTGATGATCTCCTCTCTATCTTCACTAGGCTCTACTTTTTCTGTAATTATTCCAACTGGAACAACTGCTGAATTTTCTAGATTTTTTTCAGGATAATTTTGATTAAAATCTAGATCTACACCGTCATGCAGGGTATTTTCTTCTACATTTATCGTCTCACTAAATTCAGGAGTGTCTATTTTTTCAACAAAGTTTGTCAAGCTGTCTGTGAGGCTTTCATTAAAATCTAAGACAGGATTTTCTTCTGGAATAACCTCCAGATTTGCAATCTCTAAGTTTTTAATTTCGACATTACTTTCCCAAGATGGTAAAAAGTCTATGTATGTAGGCTCGGAATTCTTGATTTCCGAGCCTACAATTGATACCAGAGAAGGGGTGGGAATCGACTCTAGAGAAATTGTTTGATTAAAGTCTGGAATTATTTCGGTTGAATGCTCTTGAGTAGATAATGTTGAAGAAAAAAGATCTTCAAAGTTTTCAAAAAAGTTCATGATTTAGAAATTAGTAATTATTCAGGTGTGGGGTTTAACCAAGAGACGAACTCACGGAAAGGAGGGAAATAAAGATAGTTCGAGAGACGGGTGGTGAAAGGAAAGAAAGTGAGAGCCGAACAAGCTTGAGCACGGCAAGACTGAATTACTGTCAGCAAAACAGTGCGATGGAAGCCCGACCAAGAGCGAGAGCCACCTGACACCTTAGGAGCTGTTTCTAAACTATTTTGTAACCCTTGATGCATAAGGATTTCAGATTTTTTGACTTAAACAGGAAATCCTATATAGGACAAGGGTTTGAGCGATTTTTAGAAACAGCTTCTTATGCTTCGTAACAGCTAGGCGCAATAAGTACTCGGAACAATTTATAGTTGTCCAGTTCTTCTGAATTCTTTCTAGTCTTCCTCTCTGGCCAGGTCAGGATCTCATTTGATGGTGGCTTCGATGAGGTCTGACTTGTCTGCTTCACTTCCTCTATTTCTTCGAGTAGACGTCTTACCAAAGCGATTAGCTCTTCCTTTGATTGCCCCTCGAGTGTTTTTTGCTCTGCTCGTTTGCTGCTCATTTTTTTTGACCTGTCACTTTGCTCTGAGGTTAGCATCTGTCACCCCCTACACCTGAACAGCTACCATTTCTTTTTACATTCTTTTGGCACAGCCTCGAAAGAGTATTAAGAGCTGATTTACAAAGTAAAAGTGGCGTTGCAGAAAGAAGCTAGGATAAGAGTAGACCAATCGGGAGCATCTCATCAAGGTAATGAGATGCTCCCGATGGAAAGTTCACCACGATCGCAGAATACGATTGCGACCGGGTGCGCCGATGCGCGTGTCAGCTTCTGTTTTCAGGCCGGGAGCGATTGCCTCGGCGTCACGATCGGCCTTACCCCAATACTGTTCCAGGGCGCGTAATAACTTGTCCTGCTGTTCCCGAAATTTCAAGGTGTAATCTTCGCCCCCATTGAAAATCGCAAACCACACCAACCCGCGATCGCGGGTGGGAAAGACCCCGGCTAAGGTGCTGGTATCCCAGAGGGTCCCAGTTTTAACGGTGGCATTGGCGGGCATGGATCGATCGTCAACCGTGCCACCATCGATGCCAAAAATCGGTAGCACATCCCCCACCGTTAACCCTCGTGACCACAGGTGACGCTGAATCGCGACCAAAATCGCACAGACCGCACGGGGAGAAATTTGATTATTGGGGTCAAGGCCGGAGCCGTCCACAAGCTGAATTTCCGTCGCCGGGACGCGGGCGAGTTGGGCAACGCGGGCCGCGATTTCGGCGGGTGTGCCCACGCGATCGGCCAATTCCTGCGCCAGGATGTTATCGCTGTACACATTCATATGTTTCAGCAAACCGATCGCACTGAGCGATCGATGGATGATCACCGGCTCCGCTTCTCCTAAACGATTGCTTTTACTACGGCGACGATCGCGTTTGACCGGGATATCCGGTTGGGGTGTTCCTTTCGCCATCCGTAAGTAGGCGGATTCAATCTCAGGTGTCCAATTTTCGGGAGACCAACTACGGCGAATCATGGTTGCGACCTTTTCCGGGTCCTGTTCCCCTTCCAACATCACATCCCCTTCCACCACAATGCCACCCGTGATGCGCTCAATCCCCGCCTCTTGGATGGCATTGCCGAGTTCCAGCACTTCCTCATACACAAAAAACGGGTCGCGATCGCCGGAAATAATCAGTTGACCGTAAAGCGTCCCATCCTCCACCTCGCCACGCACCAGCACCGTGGTTTCGATCGCCCAATCCACCGATAAGGCATCCAGCACCGCCAAGGTAGTCGCCAGCTTGGTAAGTGAAGCCGCCCGCCGCACTTCCGTCCCCTGGTACGATCCAAGCCCCGTAATATCCGCTTGAAACCATAGTCCCTGGTCTGCCCGCGCCATCCCCGCTGCTTCGAGCGATTTCAGGTACGCATCCAGTGTGCGATTGACGTCTAAATCCGTTTGGGGAACCACGACGCCCCAGGTATCCGGCGGTGGTAACGGGCTCCGCGAAGCCGAAGCTTCGACGCCTGCGGCTTCAAGCCATACCGAAAGTAAACCAGAACTGATTAATTCGAGCATGATCAAGCCTAAAGGTCGTAAGGTGCGCTCAGAATCACCACACCTGTAGGCCAGTAAGGATATCAAATTTACTGTCAAGTCGTCTGGTAGAATTCTGTGAGACTTTCACCGTTAACGAGAGATGGCATTGGCAAGGGCAAGAGTTGCAGTAGATGTAATGGGCGGGGACTACGCGCCCGACGAAATTTTAGCGGGAGCTGTCCAAGCGCAGGCTGAACTTGACGCCGATGTCATTCTTGTTGGCGACCCCGAAACGATCGCGGCTTCCCTCGAAAAGCAAGGCTTAACCACTGACGCCCAGATTGTGGCGTCCGAGGGCGTCATCGACATGCATGACGAGGCCATGAGCGGCCTCAAACGCAAGCCGAAAGCGTCGGTCAGTGTGGCCATGAGCTTGGTCAAGCAGGGAGAAGCGGATGCGGTGTTTTCTGCGGGTCACTCCGGAGCTTCGATGGCGGCGGCGTTACTGCGTATTGGTCGCCTGCCAGGAATCGAGCGTCCGGCGATCGGTGCGATTATGCCCTCTGCGGTTCCCGGTCACCCGCTCTTGATGTTAGATGTTGGGGCGATCGTAGACTGTCGCCCTCGCTACCTAGAGCAATTTGCCCGCATTGGTACGATTTACAGCCAATACGCCCTTGGTGTGCAATCCCCGCGCGTTGGTTTACTCAGCATCGGTGAAGAATCGAGCAAGGGTAACGATCTCACCCTCAAAACCCACCAACTCCTGAAGGATAACCCCCAAATTCCCTTTGCGGGCAATGTCGAAGGACGTGATGTCCTCTCGGGGAATTTCGATGTGGTGGTGTGCGATGGCTTTGTGGGCAATATCCTGCTGAAGTTCGCCGAAGCGGTCGGGGATGTGATGCTTCAGCTTTGCCAGGAAGAAATCCTGGCGGATCTGGATGATGCCACCAAAGCCACCCTCGCCCCCCGTTTTAAACGCTTTAAGCAGCGGGTGGACTACGTAGAACACGGCGGCGCTTTGCTGCTCGGGATTGATGGGATCTGTGTGATTGGTCATGGATCATCCAAAGCACCCACCATCTATAACGGTATTCGTCTGGCGAAGGATGCAGTTGAACGCGGTGTGATCGATCGCCTACGTGAAGCCGAACTCGCGACCCCATCACTTTAGTGTGGCGTTACGGCATGTCTGCTGGTCAGACTGGCTGCGGGGTCTCCGAAGGTTTTTGAGCCGCCCGTCTGTTTTCCCTTTTCTGTTAGTGCTTCGATACATATGGCGACTCCCGGTATAGCGATCGTCGGCTGCGGTTCTGCGGCTCCTACGACCGTGCTTGACAACGACACCCTCGGCAAACTTGTCGAGACCTCCGATGAATGGATCTCGACGCGCACCGGCATCCGTCGTCGTCACGTGGCGCCGCCGGATTTATCTCTTGTAGATCTGGCCGTGCAGGCGAGCACGGAGGCGATCGCAATGGCTGGCATCGATCCGGCTCAGATCGACCTTGTGGTCTTAGCGACCTCGACCGCCGATGATCTGTTTGGGAGTGCTGCCTCCATTCAGCACGCGATCGGAGCGAAACAGGCGGTCGCGTTTGATTTAACGGCGGCCTGTTCTGGGTTTCTCTTTGGTCTGGTGACGGTGTCGCAGTTTCTCCAAAGCGGTGTCTATCAAAATGCGCTGCTGGTGGGTGCAGATATCCTCTCGCGTTGGGTGGATTGGGACGATCGGCGTACCTGTGTGCTGTTTGGAGATGGCGCCGGGGCGATCGTTGTGCAGGCGAAACCGGACGCCGCTGGTTTGCTGGGGTTCGATATGCATAGCGATGGCAGTCAAAACAGTTGTTTGACCCTGCGTTATGAGTCGGCAGAACGTCCCCTAATTGATGGTGTGTCCGTCAATCGTGGGCGCTACGGTTTCCTCGATATGGTGGGGAAAGATGTCTATAAATTTGCGGTAACCCGCGTTCCAGAAACGATCGAAAAATCATTGTTTCGCGCGGATCTGACGGTGGAGGATATTGACTGGCTCTTGCTCCACCAGGCCAATCAGCGCATTGTGGATGCGGTCGCCAAACGCTTAAAAATTCCGATGGATCGGACCCTCGGCAACTTAAGCGAGTATGGCAACACCTCCGCCGCCTCAATTCCCCTCGCTCTCGATGCAGCGGTTCGATCGGGGCGGGTCAAACCGGGCGATACGATCGCGGCGTCCGGCTTCGGGGCGGGTTTGTCCTGGGGATCGGCGATTTTCCGCTGGGGTGTTTAGGGCCTGCTATATTCACAACTCACAACACGACATTCACACACGAGGAGCAAGCATTCGCGTTATGGCTAAAACGGTATGGGTCTTTCCAGGACAGGGATCTCAGGCACAAAATATGGGTCTGGATCTGCTCGATCGTCCAGGGGTGCGCGATACCTTCGATCGTGCGGCGGCCATCCTCGGCTGGTCCGTGCAGGATCGGATCAGCGGTGATGAAACCGATCTATCCCAGACGATTTACACCCAACCCTGTCTGTACACAGTGGAATGCATCCTGGTGGATTTACTCAAAGCCACAGGAGACGCGCCGGATTTTGTCGCCGGTCATAGCCTCGGTGAATACGTCGCACTCTATGCCGCCGGAGCGATCGACTTTGAAACGGGTTTGCGCTTGGTGAAGCGTCGCGGTGAGCTGATGCAGCAGGCGGAAGGCGGACAGATGATGGCGATGATGAAGTTCGATCGCGATCAGCTCGAAGCCGCGATCGCGGCCACGGACGGGGTCGTTCTGGCGAATGACAATAGCCCGCTCCAAGCCGTGATTTCCGGCACGCCGGAAGCTGTTGAGGCGATCGCCGCCAGTGTCAAAAGCCGTCGTGCGATCAAGCTCAACGTTTCAGGAGCCTTCCACTCGCCCTTAATGGAACCCGCGTCCCAAGACTTTGCCACCGTCCTAGCGACTGTTCAATTTAATGACGCCACAATTCCGGTGATGTCCAACGTTGATCCCAGCCCCGAAACCGCCGCCGCCGCCCTGCACGATCGCCTCTCGCGCCAAATGACGGGATCGGTACGCTGGCGGGAAATTTCCCTCAGTCTGCCGGATCTGGGGGTCGATCGGGTCGTTGAAGTGGGCCCCGGCCAGGTTTTGACCGGTCTGATTGGTCGCACCGTCAGCGATCTAGAACTGGTCAATATTCAAGGCGCCGACGATCTCACCTCCGTCACTGTTTAACCCCTTCAGCCCGGATTGACACCATGACCACGGCCTCTCTCGAAACCCGCGATCGCGAGCCCTTCGGTAGTTTCATGCTGTATCACCTGCTGAAATGGCCGGTGGTCAATCCCCTGCTGCGTCTGTATTTTTGCGGTCGGATCTACGGTGCGGAACATGTCCCCGCCCAGGGAGCCTTTGTCGCCGTCAGCAATCACGCCAGCTACGCCGATCCACCGCTGCTGTCCTGTGCGGTGGGTCGTCCGGTGGCCTTTATGGCGAAGGAGGAACTCTTTACGACCCCCATCCTACGCGAGGCGATCCAGCTCTACGGTGCGTATCCCGTACGCCGCCAAAAAGCCGATCGCCACGCGATCAAAACCGCTCTTACCATGCTCGAACAGGGCTGGTCTACTGGGGTTTTTCTGACTGGAACCCGCACCCCCGACGGCAGCATCACCAAACCGAAAACCGGCGCGGCCCTGCTTGCCGCCAAAGCCGGTGTACCACTGTTACCCATCAGTTTATGGGGCACTCAAAATATTTTGCGCGGCGGGTTTCCGCGTCCTGCACCGGTCACCATTCGGATTGGTGAGCCGATCGCGTCGCCCACCTCAACCACCCATAGCGAGCTGGATCGGGTCACCCAACTCTGTGCCGATCGCATTACCGCAATGCATAACCTCGGTCGCTAGATTCGGAACCAGGGCGTATTCGGTAGCAAACTCACCGGATCGAACCAGATCGCACAGGCTTGATTTGGAACGGTTCAACTCTAATCAAACGTTAATCAAACGTCCATTTCACTTCTTCGGCTGCACGCTGTTTTTGCTGCTCAAGGTACTGCTTACCCAACGCCGAGATCGGTAGCATCCGTTGCTTGCTTTGCTGAGAGCGATGCTGACGTGCCCGTTGCTCTGGGATGATGACCCGATCGACCAAAAAATCGAGGGTCTGTTTCCGCACCCAGCCGCGATCCATCAAAATCTCAGAAAACGGCTTGCCCGTCATTTCGTGGTCATACTGCAACACCGGTAACTGAGCTTGAACCACCAGGCCGGATTCCAAGAGGTAGACTAACAGACGCTTTTCTCCGACTCGCTCTTCATGAGTTCGTTCACGCTCATCAAGTTGTGGATCAAGGCTCGAATTCAGGCTGTTCATTCCGTCTATCCTGCTATTGACTGTCAATGCTGGGGTAGCCTCAAGGGGTTGTGAGACTCTCACATACTTCCCGCTCCCTAGGGCTGTTTTATCTCTCGATGCTTCGCGAAGTATGAACGTAATTGCACCCATACTACCAAACTGTTATACGTAAATCTACGAGTACCCCAAGGAAATTCTGGCGGTAACGGGACGACCTGAGCCTAAAAAATACGGAAACTGACGCCAGTAAACGTACTTCGATTGTCGCGATCTCAGAACGGGGGGCCAAACTTCCCTAGGGGGGCCTTAATTCGAGTTTAACGCTCGTCTCGGTTCTGAGTCATCATGAACACAGTGCGTGCCACGATCGTCCGATCGGACTCACGAACCCACCCTTGAATTGAATTTTTTGAATACCGTATGCGTCCGTTCCTCCGTCACACCATGAGTTCTGCGTGTTTCCTGCTGATGGCCTGGGGGGTGGGAGTGACTCCGCTGCACGCAGAATTGTTTGATAGTGCCCTTGATCGCCTGCCGGTCAATGAACGGGTTGCCTTGCGTGAGGGTGAGGTGACGGTGAGTGTCTCGGAGGAGGGACTGTATACCGCACGGGTTTTGGTCGAAACCTCCGCCGCTCAGGTTTGGGAGGTGCTGACGGACTATGAGGGCAGTGTGTCCTATGCTCCCAATTTGATCTCCAGTACGGTTTTGGAAACGTCCGGCGATCGCACCATTGTTGAACAGGTGAGCGAGCGTCAAATTCTGTTTTTCACCTTCCGATCGCGCATACGCACCGAAAACATTGCCTCAAATGAGCGACGGATTGATTTCCGGGCGATCGAGGGAGACTTTCCCGTCCTGGAAGGTTCCTGGCAACTGGAGCCGATCGCGCCATTCTCCGGCGCGGAACCTACGGCGGTCCTGATCGAACAGCAGGTGACCGCCGTGCCGCCCGATGGGGTTCCGGGGGATATTTTTCGCGATGCTTTCCAAAATTCCCTCGCGGAACTGATGCAAGCCCTGAAGGGAGAAATCGAACGGCGTGCGTCAATCTCCGCCAGCTCGCCATCACGCTAACCTCCACCCCGACCCGTCCGATCGCTGGGCTTCTCCTCAGTCTCCCGCCTTGAAGTCCGGGGATTGCAGCAAGGGCGATCGTGATGGCGAGTGCAGCGGCGCGGCCGCCCCGGACACCAGTAGGCTGTGTTCCTCCGGGTGATTGGCCTGCCAACGATGTTCAAACAGGAATTTTGCCACTTCATAGGTGGCGAGGGGTGGGGTGATGCGATACCCCTGGGCGTGGGTGCAGCCCAGTTGCTGAAGGAGGATCACTTGCTCATTGGTTTCGACCCCCTCGGCCACGACTCGCAAATTCAAGCCGCGACCGAGCGCCACGATCGTCGAGACGATCGCCATATCACGCGGGTCTTGATGCAAATTGCAGATAAAAGCGCGATCGATTTTGAGAGCACTTACCGGAAAACGTTTCAGATACCCCAAGGAGGAATAACCCGTCCCAAAATCATCCAAGGCCAGATGCACCCCCATGTGCGCCAGTTGTTTCAAAATCGACTGCGCCCGGTCAATATTTTTGGCGAGGACGGTTTCCGTTAGTTCTAGCTCGATAAACTGGGGCGAGATTTCAAGATCCTGAAGCAAACGCTCTAGGGTATGACAAAAACCGGCCTTTTCAAATTGTCGAATCGATAAATTAATCGTGACTCGCAAATGGGGAAATCCCATCGCGTGCCACGCTTTCAACTGTGTACAGGCTTGGGTGATCAACCAGCGACCGATGGGCACGATCGACCCCGTTTCTTCGGCGATCGGAATAAAGCGGCTCGGCGACACAATACCAAAATGGGGATGACGCCACCGTAACAACGCCTCGATCGAAACGATATCCCCCGTCATCAGATCGATCTGCGGCTGATAGTACACACTCAGCTCATCGCGCTCGAGGGCGTGTTGAATGGCATATTCCAGCGATGCTTGCTCTGTCACCTGTTCCGTCAAGACCGATCGAAACAGCTTATACACATTCCGTCCCGAATCCTTGGCATGATACAGCGCCGTATCCGCGTGTTTTAGCAGCGTCCGGCTATCGGTACCGTGGGCCGGATACATCGCAATTCCTAAGCTACAACCAATCTTGATCGGACGGTGACCTCCCCCAATTTCAAACGGTTCCTCCAAAGCCGTCAAAATTCGCGTTGCAATCTCCGCTGCCAGTTGTTCGTTCGGCATATCCGGCAACAGAATCGTAAACTCATCGCCGCCCCACCGCGCCACAATATCGCTGCTCCGTACACAGTGCTCCAGTCTACGCGCAAACTGAACAATAATCGTATCGCCGACATCGTGACCGAGGGTATCGTTAATCGTCTTAAACCGGTCTAGATCCGCAAACATCACCCCAAACTGTGACCCGGTTTGAGCGGCCTGATCCAGAATGAGCGCTAAATCACGATCGAACGCCACACGGTTCGCCACACCGGTTAATCTATCCCGAAACACCTGTTTATGAATCACCTGCTCCACACGTTTACGATTGGTAATGTCACGTAGAATGACCAAAACCGCATTTTCAGAGGTGGCCACACATCGACCTTCAAAAATTAAATCTTGCTCCTCCGTACTCCAGGTCAGCTCAAAAACATACGCCTGAGAATACTCAAGCGGTGTTTGCTCGATCGCCAGTTGGAGCGGAGTCGCCACCGAAGACGATAAACAATCGCTCAACGAAGCCCCAATATGCTGGGCAAAGTCAAACGGTAGCGACTTATCGAGCGGCGCATGATAGCCGGAAATCGTACCATCCCGCGACAGACACAGCATCGCATCTGGCATCGCTTCAACCAAAGCTCGCGTCGTCGCCTCACTATTTCGCAGGGCAGTTTCAGCCTGATGGCGTTCCGTCATTTCAATGCTGTAAACCCGCACCAATTGCAAATCATGCAAAAAGTGAATGGACTGATCAAAAACCCGATCGCCCACACTCAGTGTCCGTCGAATCAGACTCTGATCCGTTGGATGTTCACACAGATTAAAACCCGCCAATAACGGATGAGAAGCAGAGGTGGATTCACCGCCCGACTCATGGGGAAACTCAATCAATGCAACTGGATTGAGATAGGTGATCTGCCCCTGAAAATTCAGCTCGATAATAGGATGTGGCAGTAAACGAGGAAAGGAGGCCAGCCGATTTAGTTCAGCTTCAGAATCCTGAGCAATTTTCTGAGGAGAGATTAAAATTGTGCCCTGAACACCATCGGGGCACAATTTATGGTCCGTAGGACTCGGTGCATGAACAACCGAAGAAAAGGGAGAAACTTCTGAGATAATACGCTCTTTAATCGATGTCGCCTGAGTGTGGGAGAGTTGATAGAATTCAGCTCTAGCTCCCCCTCCAAACACGATCGTATCCCCATGTTTTAGCTCATGAGATTCCTTACGAGTACCGTTAATTGTTAGACCATTCGTACTGCGTTCGGACTCTGAACTACCGCCATCAATAATCCAATAGATCGGTGAATCAGACTTTGGATCTTTAACCGCCAATAAGTGAGCATGATAGCGTGAAACAATCAGCGAGTGCAGCACAATGTCACAATCCGCACTACGCCCGATCAAGTAAAACGAGCCATCAAGAATAATCGCACGCCGACTTCGCTCATCTTCAACAATCAGTAACTGTTTACGAGTTGTTGGTCTAGGCATCGTTCTTATCGTCCTTGCATGGCAGGCGGAATAAATAGACCGTGAACCATTTCGATATAATCTTCTGATATAAGAATACTGACTGTATAAATATCAGGCGACAAAGCGTAAAATTCATTCGGAACCTTATTTTACCAAGGTAGCCTACCTCTAGGATATAAAAATAATCTAGAATTGCAAACCGCAATTTTCTTTAAGTTTCCAGGATTCGGATTACAAGACTATCAGTAAACATACTGAACATTATTCTAAATAACCGTATTAAGACGATACAACCTTGAGTTAACAGCTCTGTAACGAGTGACAGGAAGAGGAGAAAGAAAAAAAAGCAAGTTTTAATTCTGCCAAAAAAATAGATTTACTGTGAACCCTCCGGCTGTATTGGTAACTAATTTTTCAGAAAGTTATCAAAAATTTATATTGCTGGGTTAACGATCGAAACAAAGTAGTTCTGAGAAGCTGTTGTCAAACCGGGCTATGTCCCTGACTGTTTAAGGATTACAGCATTTTTCACAAACTCTAGTTCGCTGTTGATTCAGCAAAAAATAAGAAATAGTGACTCTGCTCGACTGGCCTACCAATCGTGTTTCGACTCCGATCAACGCTCTCAATATGTTCTAAACATGATT
>RDYZ01000471.1 GCA_004293855.1 Oscillatoriales cyanobacterium
CAAAACACAACAAAGCATTGACAATCAAGAATGTTTGTGCTACTAAACCAGTTCCCAATCCCCAAACTGCGGGAGAGAGAACAGCATTCACTGCTAAACAGCTAGCAAAGCCGATCGAAGTTGCGATCGCGATCCACTTCCACTCTCTGTGTCCCAACAGCAAAACAATCAAAATCCCGGGAATTAAAACGCTAGCAAATAAGGGATTCAGCATACTGCTGCCGTTAATTGCACCGCCGAGTTCGGGGATAGAACTACCCATGATTCTCATCGGCCACTGCGGCAAGTCAAATACGAACAAGTTGCGGAGGAAACAGAAGCCAGAACTTCCAGCAATCAAGCCGCCGGAAAAGCCCCAAGTCCACTGGAAGGGGAAATAATTCCGCAAAATGAAAGCCAGCAGGTAAGAACCGAGCACCATGGCAATTTTCGGCAACAGGGCGACTGCACCGCCGTCAATCCAGAAGCGGGGGCTGAGATAGCCGTTGTCGCGCAGCCAGCGGAAGAAGTCGCGGAAGTTGATTTGTCCACGCTGGGCTAGCTGAACTGCTGCGCCTGCGTCTAGATGTCCCGAACCAAAATGGTTTAAGGGGTCTTCTGTGACATTTCGCGAGGATTGCAAGAGTATGCTGCGAATTTGGTCTGGTTCTGTGATGCCGGAGGCTTTGATTAGGGCTGCTACGCCGGCGACGTGGGGAGAAGCCATGCTGGTGCCTTGGTAGGCTTCAAAGACTTCGTTTCCTGTTTCTGGGTCGATCGTACTTTGGAGAATTTTGCCCAGTTCAGAACCACCGGGGGCAGAAATGTCAACCCCGGCGCCGAAATTGGAATAATCGGCTTTTTCTTCGTTGGGGCCGAGGGCAGAAACGCCGATGACGTGGGGATAGCGGGCGGGATAGGAAGCGGAACTTTCGCCGGAGTTGCCTGCGGCTGCGATGATGACAACGCCTTTAGAGTGGGCGTAGTCGATCGCCTCTTCCATTAACTGACTTTCGCCACCGCCACCTAAACTCATGTTGATGACATCTGCGCCATTGTCTGCTGCAAATTTAATTGCTTCGGCAATGTCGGAAACTGTACCGCCACCGCTGCCGCCTAATACTTTGAGCGGCATTAAAGCTGCTTCGTAGGCGATGCCTGCGACGCCGTAGTTGTTGTTAGTTGATTGGGCGACTGTACCGGCGACGTGAGTACCGTGGCCGTGGTCATCGTAGGCTTC
>RDYZ01000472.1 GCA_004293855.1 Oscillatoriales cyanobacterium
CAACATCTTTAATAGATCTCTTGATCGTGCTGACACCACAACACCCTAACAGGGGCTAGGCAACCTTGCTATCGTTGAAATCTAGTCCTGTCATCGTCTCTAATTTGTCTCCTTTGTCGAGAGCCCTTCGCTATGACTGACCGCCCGACATCCGCTCGAACGAGCCTGACTGCTCTCCAACGTTACGCTCGCCCTGCAATCACAATCATCGCCAGCCTCGGCGCGATCGAGACCGCATTTCTGACCTGGGTTGAACTGAACGATCGTGTCGCCGATATCTGCTCCAGTGGTGGTTGTGACACCGTACTGACCAGCCCCTACGCTAGCCCCTATGGTGTCCCGCTACCACTATTCGGTTTGATGGCATATGGCGTCATGGCGATCGCCGCCCTCATCCCACGGCACATCGTTGCAACCCCACACCGTGCTTCCAACGCCGAGACGATTACATCATGGATCTTGGTCATCGGTGGGGCAATCATGGCAACAACCAGCAGCTACCTCATGTATATCCTCGCGACACAGCTACATGCTCTGTGTCCCTACTGCATTGCCTCCGCTCTATTCTCATGCACAATTTTTGTCCTAGCCCTCACAGGACGGCGCTGGGATGACCTGGGTGGCGTCAGTTTCACCCTCATAATTGTCGCAGGCGTCACTTTAACCGGAATTTTTGGTGTGTTTGCAGACATCAATCCTGCAACCGCAACCACAATCGCAACAACCAAGCAAGACAGCAGCAGCGGCTATACCGGCGCACCGCTCACTCGCCACTCAGACCCAGACTCAATTGCCCTCGCGCAACACCTCACCGCGATCGGCGCACAACAATTCGGTGCCTACTGGTGTCCCCACTGCCACACCCAAAAAGAACTCTTTGGCATTGAAGCCTTTGCCAACATTAATTACATTGAGTGCGACCCCAAGGGCGTGAACCCTCAAACCGAGTTCTGTCGAGCAACAGGTATACACTCCTACCCCACCTGGAAAATTAACGACCAACTACACGAAGGCATCCATGAACTCACCGAACTTGCCGATCTATCCGGCTATACCGGTGGACGCTCATTCAAGCACACACTAGCCAACACCAATAGTTAACCCAGGAAGCAAAACCATTAGACCAAGACACATGCTGTCGTCAGGACAACTAAAGACGTCAGAATCAGCCAAGCAACTTCACCGAATAAGTAGAGCGCCAAACGCCTTGGACGATC
>RDYZ01000282.1 GCA_004293855.1 Oscillatoriales cyanobacterium
AGATCTTCGGGACGCACTTCGGCGATCGCATCTAAGGTGGCGTCACCTTCGACGATGCGATCTTCCAGGGTTTGGATCGTGCGATCGAGGGTTGATCGGGCTTCGGCGATCTGAGCGCTGCGGCTAGACAGGATGCGATCAAGTTCCGCCTGAGCCTCGATCGTCCGTTCACGAGCAGTCACCGCCTTGAGACATTCGCTATCCCGTTGCTGGGCGGGAACGGCTCCACCGGCGTACAGATCCTCGTAGCGCCGACAGTCAAGCTCGGCGTTGTCGAGTTCGGCGTTGAGACGATCGAGGGTGGCCAGTTGAGTGGCCTGTTCGCCCGCAAGCTGGGATTCCAAGGTGGCGATCGCCGCTCGCTGACTGGCCATTTGACCCTGAAGCTCGGCGCGATTTTGATCCGTGCGGGCCGATTGCGCGACAATTTCACCGGTTTTTGCCCCTGCGGCGACCTGATCGCGTCGTGCTTCAGCAATACGAACCTGATCACGGGCGCGTTCGAGGGAGGCTTGGAGCCGATCGTGATTGTCCAGCATGGCGATCGTTTGGCCCGATCGCACCCGATCGCCTTCATTCACCAGCAGCGTTTCGATCCGACTGCCATCCAAGGACGGGGGGGGCGCAACGGCGATCGTTTCCCCCTGCGGTTCGATCCAGCCCAAGGCCGTCACCGTGCGAATCTCGGGAGCTGGGATCGGGGTTTCGGTCGATTCCGAGCGAGCGACCCGCTGGACCCGCAACCATTGCCACAATCCCAGCCCCACCAGTGCAACCATGAGTGTTACGATGGCGCCCGTTATGGGTGTGCGTTGGATTACTGGAAATCCCTTACGTTCGGTCATGGTGTGCGATCGCCCTGCCACAGGGAATGAACTGTGAATGAACCGTGCTGCTTCTCATGGTAAAGAGTCTCATCCCGATCGACCTGAAATTTCAGTTGGTGAAATCTGATCGCGATCGCTGACCTTTCAACGTATTTTTAGAATCTCGGAATTGATCGGCTGACCCGGCGATCGCCCCTGGGACAGAACACTCGCACCCTATCCTGACGCACCATGCTGACGTTTTCTCGTGATCGAATTGCCTCACTCCAAGCCGCTGCGATCGGCGCGATCGTCCTGTGCGGCTCACGCCTCCTTGTGGACTGGTTTTGGCCTGCGGGCGAATCGACGGGGAACTTGTGGGATTTGTGGTTGGGCACAGCCTTGTGTGGCGGGGTCTTTGGCTTAACCTATCGCTACACGTTGCGCCAAGAGCGGGATATTCATCTGACCACGGGGGCGATCGCCGCCTTTGGCATTACCCGAGCAGCGGGGCAGTGGGAGGGCTTACGCACCTGGGCCGATCTGGATGGGATCTGGGTGCGGGTCTGGGAAAGCCTCGGTGCAGGGGAATGGGGCGTGATGCTCTCGATCGGGCTGTGGCTCGGTCGTTTAATGCTGGTGAATGCCGTCCCGTTTGGGGTTGCGGCGTTGGTGCTGGATGGGGTATTCGCCCAGGGCTGGGTGGATCGGTGTGCGGGCGATCGTCGAGTGGAACCACCGATCGAGGGTTGATTCAGCCTCGTCCAGATCGTCGCGAGGTCATGGCAAGCATTCACGATCTCGCCAAGTTGGCGCGAGTCTGTCACGTCTGTCCGTCCGGCTGGGTTAATTCGACGGGCGAGGCGGCCTGAATCGCCGCTTGAATGGTGGCGATCGTCTGGGTTAATGCTCCCGATCGAATCACCTGTTCGGCCTGACGAATCCCGGACGTGAGATTCTCAGAGACACCACTTTGCCAGAGGAAAAATCCTCCGGACCAGATCGCCGATTGCAACAGGTTATGCTCCCGATCGGTCTCGATCTGGCCCGCAATCAGTCTGGTGAGATCCGCCAGATAATCCGCCTCCGAGTCCATCACCGCCTCCGATCCACCGAGGCCAAAATCTCGGGCGTGCAGGTGTAAGCGGCCAAACTGATCGCCCTGGTAACACCCGATAATCGCCGTGCGCGATCGGGGTAAATCACAACTGCCCTCTAACCCTTTCACGGTGATAAAGTCCGACTGACCCCGCAGGGCAAACGCGCCCTGAAAAAAGCCTTCAGTGGGCGGATGGACAAACCCGCAGGCATGGCGTACTGCGCCCTCGTAAGGAGACCACATCAGTTCGATCGTTGCCAGGGGTGGACGCTTCCCAATTTGATCGCGATAGTCAGCCACGGCGATCGTCTCGGGAAAAATCAAGGGGGTGTAGGCACAGGCCAGCCGCGCCCGATCGAGGGTCTCCGACAACCGGGTGACATCGCAGGTTGTCCAATCAATCCCCAGGGCTTGCCAAATCTCCACCACCGGCAACCCATACTTGGTCGGCATTCGATCGCCCCCATGCATCACCACCGGCACACCCGCATTCGCCAGCAGCAGCGCCACGATCGGTGTGACGGGCGCAGTGCGAGCGCGGCCATCGTAGGGACACCCCAGGACGATCGGCACAGCGGCTAGGTGGTCGCTGGGTTGGGTATTTAACGCGGGGATGCGCTGACTCAGGCGATCGTACGCATCCAAAATTCCCGCCAACTCCTCCGGTACGGGGCGCTTCATCCGGTGCGCGACAATAAAGCCCCCAATTTGTGCCGGGGTCGCCTCGGCCTGTAACACCATCATCATGGCGGCTTCCGCTTCCTGGCGGCTCAGGTGTTGACCCGTGTGGGGGCCACTGGCGATCTTTTTGAGGAGCGTGCGAAAGGCGTGACTCATAGCAAGATAGAAAAAAGTGGCCTGACCGGTTTCCAGTGTGCCGTGTTTGCGGTCGGTTGAACGACGTCCCGGTTCATCCCCGGCCGATCGGTCAGGGTTCGATCGTCGTTTGGGTGAATTCGAGACAGTTCAGCGTTTGAATGCTGTGCATGGGCAGATCCGCAAGGCGATCGGTTGCCAGTTGGGGGATGTGCTGACGGACGAGGTGATAAAAATCCCGTACCGGTGGAATTAGGAGACGATCGACCGTCGTGACGAGTACCACCTGGCGCGTCAAACCGGGCTCAAGAATACTCGATGATGCGATCGGACGGACGGTTAGGGTAGGGTCATCGTAGGCTTCGAGGGTTGCGGAGGCGGGCAAAATGGCGATCGCATCACTCTGGCGCACGATGCCCCGAAATGCATCCAGGGTATTCAGCTCAAGAATGGCGCGAAGTTCAATCCCCTCCCGTGCAAACACCTCATGCACCAAGCGCTGCATTCCATAGCCGTCTTTAAAAATGATGTGATCGTACTGGGCGAGACGTTCTTTCGGGATGGAGACATAATCACTTAACGGATGACTGGCCGCCATTAACACCACCACCGATTCTTCGTAGAGCGGCTCGATCGCCAAATCCGCACTGGCGGTCAGGAGGGGATTGTTCATCACCACAGCAATGTCCACCAGTCCGTCACGCAACACTTTTAAGGCGCGATCGCTGCCCAAAGACGTCACACGCAACTGCACATGGGCATAGTCCGAATGAAACTGCTGTAGCACCGTCGGCAAAAAATGGGAGCAGACCGAATGAATTGCCGCCACACAGAGTTCCGATTGTTTACCACCGACCAAATCGGCAATTTCCTGCAAGCCCTGGGACCACTCATCACAGATCTTGCGAGCCCGAGGAAATAAACGCTCACCGGCCACCGTGAGCCGAACGGGGGTTGTTCGATGTAGCAATTCCATGCCTGCCGAGTCTTCGAGCGCCCGTACCTGCCGACTAATCGTCGATTGCGTCACCCGCTGGAGGCGAGCCGCCTTTTGAAAGCTACCTGTCTCAGCCACGGAAAGAAAGGCTTGGAGTTGTTCAAGGCGCATGATGTCGATCGGGTCGAAGGTGAACGCTGCAAATCGATACAAACTTTGGGCGGAGGGGTGATGTCTAACGACTCGATCGGTTTCGGAACAGCGTTACCGAAGTCTGAGAGCGACCATTGGGGATCAGGCGTGATCACAAAATGGAGACGCTGCAAACGTGCTGTCTTGATCGTCTCAAGTTTAGCGTTGAGTTTAGCCGTGGCCCTCGGCCTTCTGGTCGAAGAACGGGCCAGAATTCCCCTACACTCAATCTAGAAACAATAGGCTGTTAACCAGCGTTCTAACAATCGTCAAACTCTTGTTATTTGGTGAACTGTTATGCCTTCTCCCTCCGATCCCCTACCCGAATCCTTCGGGTCTATCTTGCTAACCGAAACGGATCTCGATGCCACCCTCCAAACCATCGATCTCACCACGGATTTTGTCCGTCAGCAGTCCGGTCGCGTTTTGGATTTGAACAAAAACGCATCAGCAGGCGATCGCATCCTCCTGACGAATGACATCAGCGTCCGCTACACCGACGGCGTCCGAGCTTTGGCAGGCAACGACTATGTGGTCGGCTCGAGCCTGGATGACATCCTATACGGTAACAGCGGCGGCGACTATCTGCGGGGTCAGTCCGGTAACGATATCCTCATTGGCGGCCGGGATCAGGATTATCTCGAAGGCGGTGATGGTAACGATCGGCTCATCGGTAACCAGCAGGATGACTACCTTTACGGTGGATCGGGAAACGATACACTTTGGGGTGGCCAGGGCGCGGACATCCTGACCGGTGAGGCAGGCGATGATGTCCTCGCTGGAGATCGTGGCCTCGATCGCCTCTGGGGTGGCGACGGCGCGGACACGTTTGTCCTGCGAGTCGGTGACGCACCGGCCAACCTCGAAATCGGTCGCCCCACTCCGCTAGACCCCCAAACCCAGGATCTGGTTCTGATGGTGGATGAAGTCCCGGTGGATATCATCCTGGACTACAACCCCGCCCAGAACGATCGTCTGCAACTTCCCAATCGGTCATTGGCGATCGGCGCGATTTCGACCCCGCTGGCCCCTACCCACCGGGTACGATCCGCACCGCAGATTTTCAGGTTGAGGCGATTCGAGCGACGTTAATCACGGAAACAGCCTCCGGGCAAGCCCTGGGTTTGGTGCGTGGGGTGAGTCCCAACGAGATTTTATGGCGTGTTTAAACCCGATCGCAGCTAGCTGCGATCGGACGATCTAACCCCCGATCAAGAGCGATGGTGATACACCATCACTCTTGATCGGGAGCGAGACTGAACCCGAGGCTCAGTCACAACCAACCGAGCCCAATCAACCCAAGCTAGAAGCTAAAGGTCGTGCGAATCGTACCGATCACGATGTCATCGTTATTTTCGCTTTGGTTCGGGTTGACGAGCCAGATCACACCCGGTGTGATCGTGATGCCATCCGAGAGCTTGAGCTTGTAGAGTGCTTCCACGTGGAGCGGCACATCTTCGTCAAAGTTGACGTTATCCGGGCCGTCTACGTCCAGATCAATCAAGTAGGGTTCCGCACCCACGATCAGCGCACCCATGTTGCCAGGGGCGAACAGGTCGGGAAAGCCCAGGGTTAGGGCGTAGTTGAGGAGGTCAGCATCGGCAGCATTGTCGTTGAGATCAGCCTGGGTGTAACCGGCCCAGCCCCCAAGACGGAAGCTTGAGCTGGGGCTCCAGAGGAATTCCAGACCAAAGGAGTCGCTGATCACTTCGCCATTGGCCGCTGCAACGGGGACACCCGCATTGATCAAGGCCGCAGGTGCGAGGTTACCGAGGCCGGTTCCCGTGCCGCCGTAGTTGAAGCGACGACCCGATTCAACATCGTGATTATGAACGTAGGTCAAACCAAATTTAATGCTGTCCGACGGGGCGATGACCGCATGACCGAAATAGGAGTTGTTGCCGTTGAACAAGCCCGAGCCCGGAGCGCTGTTATCCGCGCCGCGTGCCAGATAACCAGCGGACAGCTCGATCGCATCGCTGAGGCGATAGCGCAGGCCAACCCCTTGACCGCCGAGGTTGTGACGGAAGATCGGGTTACGCTCACCGAAGCGGGAGAGGGCTCCGCTAGCACCACCACCGGCTTCTAGACCCGGGTTGAGGGTGTCGGCGTAGAAGTGGTGACCACCACCGCTGGCCATGAGGGTGACTTGCAGATCGTCACCGATCGGAAATTGATAGTGCAGGCGATCGATCGTCACATTGTTGTCAGTCTGACCGTCAAAGGCAAAGCGACCTTCGTTAGTGCCAAGCTGACCGGCAAAGCTTTCACCCATATTCCCGGCGGTTAGGCGGGTGTAGAGCTTGTCTTGACCGGTAAAGCTGGAGGTCAGTTGCAGACGCACCCGATCGGTGAAGGTGGTTTGGGTTGCGTCGTTATCACTCCAGCTATCCGCCACCGTAAACGCGACTTCACCGGCGAGTTTGGTGGTGGTCGAAAATTGTTGGGCTTCAACGGTGTCGATCCGAGATTCGAGGCTATCGACACGACCGCGCAGCGAGGCGAGTTGAGCCGCAAAATCATCCTGAAGACGGTTAATCGTGTCCAGATCTCCCGGCGCAATACCATCTCCCCCCACTTGAGCCAAGATTTGATCCAGGCAAGCATTGAGACCCGCTGCGAATTCGTAGCGAGTTAGGGCTTGATTCCCGCGAAAGGTTCCGTCGGGATAGCCTGCAATACAGCCGTAGCGCTCAACGAGGGACTGAAGCGCCTGAAAAGCCCAGTCGGTCGGTTGGACATCGGACAGTTGCGACACCGAGGTGACTTGATCGAGGCTGGCCGGGGCCGATAGCGCTTCGACACTCAAGAAGGTCTCAATATCTTGGGAGGCGGTGTCAAAACTCGCGGTGTCTAGCTCGATCGGGTTGGCCTGAGCTGAAAGAGCCGAGGCTGCGAATAGCGCGGGGCTAACCAGCATGGCTTTGAATAGATTTTTCACAGGAGTCGAAATCCTCACACGTTGGTAAATCGAAATGCCACCTAACGAAGCTCGGTAGGAGCGCACGGCTGTAGGTTGGCGGGATTCTGGCGAAACGATCGCGTTCACGGTAAATCGTGTTGAGGTCACGTATCGCCTTACACCGACGCAACGCACAGTCGTGCGCCCACACCCAGGGATGGAATTTGCTAATGAAACTTGAGATGGAACCTGGGATCGTGATTGGAACGTTACACGCAATCCTTCACGGGTTCCGTTAAACCAAATTCAATGAGAGCGGGTTGAAAGTTGCGATTTTCATGGCCGGGGCGACTGAGTTTCATTAAGGCAAACCGTTGGAGATCGGAGAGCGATCGCCACTGATCGATCGAAATGGTTCGATCCCAGCGGGCGGCTTCGGTGAGCACATCCGCCGGAATTGTGTCCGTTTGCGACCAGGGAGGCTCCTCCTCGATCGGTAAATCTTTGGGATACGATCCCGTCTGAGTGTGGACCAGTTGCCGCAGCCGATCGCGGTAGTCTTGAATCGTGGCGGTGGTATCGCAGGGACGATCCACGAGGGCGCGGCGATCGCGATCGTTCAACTGGTTCCAATGCTGAAGCTGTAGCTTTACCCCACAGGTGTCGAGTTTGTACCGCACCTGCATGGGAATACAGCGCAGGGATTGCACAAAATCCGCTTCAAATTGAAAAAATAGATCGTGCGTCATGGTCGGATGGCCTCCGGTGTTAAGGGCGAACGGGGAATCTCAGGGGCGATCGCGGCGCGATCGGTGAAAGGCTGCACAATTTTGCTCACCGCCACGGCGCAGGCTTTCAGCTCCGGCTGGGCCGAATCGGGGCAAGCTTCGGGATGGGTGAGGGCATTGACCTCCGCCGTCTCGGCCCACAGGGCGCCCCAGTGCATCGGCGCGAACACCGTTCCCGGTGCAATCCCACGGGTGATTTTTGCGGGCAACTCGCAGCGTCCCCGACGCGATCGCACCTCCAGCACATCCCCCGCCATAATCCCCAACTGATCGGCATCGCGGGGATGAATTTCGAGGAACGGATCGGGATGCATTTTGTGGATTTTTTCCGTGCGTCCGGTGCGGGTCTGGGTGTGCCAATGGCCGTAGAGTCGGCCAATCGTCAACACCAGGGGAAAATCAGGGTCGGGCGGCTCGGCAAGACCTCGGGAATGGAGCGCCACAAAATTCGCACGACCATCGGGGGTATTGAAGCGGCGATCGGTGTAGAGGCGTTTGGGGTCGCGGGTGGGGGTGGAATTCGCGGGATACGGCCACTGTTGTGATCCGTGGCTGCGTAACAGATCGTAGGTGATGCCGCTCATGTCGCACGGACGATCGCGGGTCAGGGTGACAAACTCGTGATGTACAGCTTCGACCGTCTCAAAGGCGAACTGATCCACAAACCCCAAACGTTGACCCACCTGAGCGAACACCCACCAATCTTCCCGGCCTTCCCCGAGGGGAGTCTGAAACCCTTGGGAGAGCGTGACCACACGTTCGGAATTGGTCATGGTTCCCAGTTTTTCGCTCCACTGCATCGCCGGAAGTAAGAGATGGGCAAAAGCGGTGGTCTCTGTTGGGTTGTACGCCTCTTGATACACGGTAAACGGCGATCGTCGCAACGCCGCCTTAACCCGATTGAGATCCGGTAAGCTCACCAAGGGATTTGTGGCGATCACCCAAAACACGCCGATCGCCTCCCGTTCGAGTGCTTCGATCATCTCCCACGCATTCAATCCCGGTTGTGGCGCAATCCGTCCCGGTGGAAGCTGCCATAGTCGCTCCACTTCAGCGCGATGTTCAGCATTTTTAACGCTGCGATACCCCGGCAGTAAATGGGCCAAACCACCCGCTTCGCGTCCACCCATCGCATTCGGCTGACCCGTTAAGGAAAACGGCCCCGCTCCCGCCCGTCCAATCTGCCCCGTCATCAGATGCAGATTGATCAGTGTCCGTGCTTTGGCCGTACCTTCCTGGGATTGATTAATCCCCATCGACCACAGCGATAACACATTGGTGGATTCTGCCCAATAGTGAGCCGCGAGTTGGAGATCTTCGATCGCAATGCCGCACCGCAGTGCCACCATCGCCGGTGCGTAGTGTTTGGCGATGAGCTCATAGTCATAAAATCCGTTGGTATGTTGCGCGATGAATTGACGATCAATGGCATTATTTTCCAGTAATAAATAAGCAATGCCATTGAGCAAATCAATATCGGTTCCAGGACGGATAGCGAGGTGTAAATCAGCGGGTTGAGCCGTGAGGGTTTCACGGGGATCAACGACAATTAATTTAACCTTGGGATTGCGTTTTTTATGCTCTAAAAACCGGTTGAAGACGATCGGGTGACACTCAGCGGCATTCGCCCCAATAAAGAATGCACAATCGGTGTGTTCTAAATCGTCGTAACAGCAGGGCGGGCCATCGGTTCCAAAACTTTGGACGTAAGCCGACACCGCCGAGGACATACACAGCCGGGAATTGGCATCAAAATTATTGGTTCCTAGACAACCTTTCAGCAGTTTTTGGGCGGTGTAATAATCCTCCGTCAGGAGTTGTCCGGACCCATACACGCCGATCGAGTCGGCGCCCCGTGTGGCGATCGTCTCGCGCAGTTTGGCGGTGACCAAATCTAAGGCAAAATCCCAACTAACCTGTTGAAATTCATCCTCAAGGGATTCGCGCCACATCGGATGCAGTAATCGATCCTTTTGGATCGACTCGATTACTGTGGCCCCTTTGACACAGACCCGTCCCAAACTGGATGGATGATCCCGATCGCCCCGAACCTTAAAACCTTTCGGAGTTTAAAACCTTTCGGAGTGTCTACGACTTCGAGACCACACCCGACACCGCAATAGGGACAAATTGTTCGAGTGGTCGCGTTCACAGATTTAAAAGGCTGAGAGGAACTGAAGGTTAAAGCTTGACGTGAAAGGTGACAACCGGTGTGAAAGTGCGAGGGCAGTCATGGGAAACACGCACGCAGGAGAGACCTAGGCGCTAGAGTTGATCGTGTTTTCGACGGTTACTGAATAGCGCGGAGTGTTCCCGAAATTCCGGGTGGCCACATCCTAATCCTCGTGGGCATAGCGACGATAGAGAAAATCGAGCGCCTCGTTACGCAATTCGTAGTAGCGCGGATCTTCCATCATGCGGCTCCGATTGCGCGGACGGGAGTCCATCATGCGGCTCCGATTGCGCGGACGGGAGAAGGGTAGGTTTAGGATTTCGCCGATCGTTGCCGCTGGGCCGTTGGTCATCATCACGACACGATCGGCGAGGTACAGGGCTTCGTCGATGTCGTGGGTGATCATCAACACGGTGATTTTGTGGTCACGCCAGATGGCGAGTAGTTCGTCCTGAAGCTCTTCACGGGTACTCGGATCGAGCGCTCCAAAGGGTTCATCAAGAATCAAGACCTTGGGACGGATCGCCAGGGCTCGCGCGATCGAAACCCGCTGTTTCATCCCGCCCGATAGCTCGTTGGGACGCTTATCAGCAGCTTCGGTCAAGCCCACCATGTCGATGTGTTCATCGGTGATCGCTTTCCATTCGGCGGGCGGAAGTTTCGGGAAAACGGTTTGCACCGCAAGATAAACATTCTCGTAGGCGGTTTTCCAAGGGAGCAGGGCATAGTTTTGAAACACCACCATGCGATCGGGACCCGGTTCGACGATCGGGTTATCTTCCAGATTGACGATACCGGTGGTCGGTTCGGTAAAGCCGGAAATCATATTGAGCAAGGTGGACTTACCGCAGCCGGAATGGCCGATCAAACAGACAAATTCACCTTCCGTTACGGCCAGATCGACATTTTCGAGCACCGTATAGTTACCCGTTGGGGTGGGGTAAACCTTGGAAACGTTTTTGATCTCCAAGAATGGCGAATTGATCTGAGTAGTGGTGTCAAGTGGAGTGGAATTCAAGGTTTGCATAACTCAATCACGACGAGGAGCGAACGATCAAGGCGGTGGGGTCGGAGTACATCCAGCGGTAACTAGGCGGATAAACCGATCGCGACTTCACGGATGACAACGTCGCGCTTGATTTCCAGATGCTTGAGGTACTCGATCGGGTAATCCGGATCGAAGGTCGTACCGTCTAGGAGGGTGAACGGCTTGCGATCGCGGGGAGCGCTTGGCAGTTCGAGGGCTTGGGCGGCCTCCGAGAAGATATCCATACGATTAACGCGCTCGATCGTCTCGACCCAGTTTTTCGGGAAGGGCGTCAGATCCCAGCGGGCCATTTGTGCCAAGGTCCAGAGGGTGTGAACGGCGTCGGGAGCATTACAGCGATCGAGGAAAAACTGGTTAAACTTCAACAGTTCGGCGGGTTCGCTGCCATCGCCACGATCGTAGGCCATCAAAAACCCAGGAGCCGCAAATTCACCCGCTGCACCCAGATATTCATCTTTTTGGAGATAACCCAGAATTTCGTCCCGGTTCCGGCGATCGTCGCAGTACTCGCAGGCTTCGAGCAGCGCCTTGACCAACGCAATATGGGTTTTGGGATAGTTCTCCGCCCAATCTTCCCGAACCCCGAGGACTTTTTCCATATGTCCCGGCCACAGGTCTAGATCCGTCGCCACCACCGTGCCTAACTGTTCCGCTACGGCTCGGGAGTTCCACGGCTCGCCCACACAGTAGCCGTCAATGTTGCCCTGTTTGAGGCTTGCCACCATTAACGGGGGCGGCACGACACACAGACTCACATCCCAATCGGGATCAATCCCACCGCTGGCTAACCAGTCGCGCAACATCAGGTTATGCATCGAGGCGGGATGCACCATGCCAAAGTTGTGGACGCGATCGGGATCGTGGGCGATGTACTCCTTAAACTGTTCTAGGGTCGTAATGCCGCGATCGGTGATGTTTTTACTCCAGGTGATCGCATTTCCGTTGCGCGACAACACCATCGCTGAACAGATGGGAACAGAGGCTTTACCGCGCATTCCCAAGGTCATCGCCAGCGGCATTCCGGCCACCATTTGCGCGGCATCGAGTTCACCGGTGGCGATCGATTCTGCGAGGGCGTTCCAACTGGGCTGGCGGCTGAGGGTCACATTCAAGCCGTATTCTGCAAACAAACCTTTCTCTTGGGCGACAACGAGCGGGGCGCAGTCGGTGAGGGGGATGAAACCAAGGTCGAGGGTTGTTTTTTCGAGGCCACTGCTGGAGGCAACGATCGGCACGGCGATCGGGGCTTTGGTCTTTTTCTTGCTACGTTTCTGCTGATTCAAGAAGTAGGTAACTTCGTTGCGCAGGGTGTAGTAGCTCGGATGATTGACCACATCCATCCGATTACGCGGACGTGGAATTGGAACGTCTAGGACTTGCCCCACGTGGGCGCTCGGGCCGGTGGTCAGCATCACGATGCGATCACTCAACAGCAATGCTTCATCCACATCGTGGGTCACCATGATCGCGGTGACTTTGTTTTCCTGACAAATGCTCATTAACTGCTCTTGCAGTCCACCACGGGTGAGAGCATCGAGAGCCCCGAAGGGTTCATCCAGCAGCAATACCTTGGGACGAATCGCAAAGGCACGGGCGATCGCCACCCGCTGTTTCATCCCCCCAGAAATCTGGCTCGGATAGTTATCCGCCGCCCGCTGTAGCCCCACCATCTCGATGTGGTGTTCGACAATGTCCGATCGCTCCGCTTTTGGCATTTGCTTGAACACCGTATCCACCGCCAACGCGATGTTTTGCCGTACTGTTTTCCACGGTAGCAGCGAATAGTTTTGGAACACCACCATGCGATCGGGGCCTGGCTCGGTGACCTGACGGCCCTCAATGATGACACCACCCGAGGTCGGTGTATCGAGTCCAGCAATGATATTCAGCAGGGTCGATTTACCGCAACCGGAATGACCCAACAGGGTAATAAATTCGCCCTGCTGAATCGTGACATCGATGTTCGTCAGTGCGATGTATTCACCACCGTCGGGCAATGCAAAAATCCGACTCACATGATCGACATCCAAAATCGGCAAACTTTCCGGTAAACGGCAAAATTCACCATTTGGAGGTGCGCCAAGGCGTTCGGGTTCAGTGGGGCTCGTAGTCATGGCGGGGAGGGGAGAGAAGGCAAGGTGGGGCGAACAGGGGTTAGCGACAGGTGGGGAGAGCGATCAACGTCAGGGGTGCAAAAGGCCCGATCGGTTGGTGGATCGAACCCGGCCTTTTGCACGTCCTGGGGCGTCTCTAGCGCAGAGCAAACAGTTTGGGACGACCAGCGCGGATATCAAAGCCCGTGAGGTAGCCCACCGGATCAGCGGGGTTAAACTCACGACCATCAATAAAGGAACTGGCCGGTTCCACCTTCATCCGTTCCGTAGGAATCTTGCGACCCAAGGCTTTCGCCGCATCTTCGTAGATTGCGTAGGGGTGGATTTTGGCGATAATCTCGTCCGCATCCGCCGGATATTCCTTCAGATCGATTTGATTCCAGCGAATCATCTGGGTCAGGAGCCAAGCCCCGTGGGACTGGTAGGGATAGTTCGCATTATCCGGTGGTGTCATGTAATCCGTGCCTTCAACGTAGTTGAACAGGTTGAAGTCAGGGATTGACGTGGTGCGATCCTTATCGTCAAAACCGCCGTAGTCATAGGTTCCCGTCATTGACGCCTTGGCGTATTCCACCTTGGCATTGACGTAGGGACGAGCGGAGATAATTTCCACCACTTCGAGGCGATTTTCGAGGACATCGCAGTACTCGCAGGCTTCGATCGTTGCGGCGACCAAGGCTCGCGCCGTGTTCGGATTCGCATCGATCCAGGCTTGCATCGTGGCGAGAATTTTCTCGGGGTGACCTTTCCAAACGTCGCGATCGACCGTTCCCGTAAAGCCCACACCGTCAAACACGGCCCGCTGGTTCCACGGTTCACCGACACAGTAGCCGCACAGTAGCCGTCCATCGTACCGGCCTTCATGTTTTCCACCATCTGCGGCGGCGGAATGATGATCATTTTGACGTCGTTTTCGGGGTCAATGCCCATCGCCGACATCCAGTAACGGGTGTTGTAGTTGTGCATCGACGATGGGAACACCACCGCAAAGCTGGACTGTTCACTTTGACCGGTGATGTATTCGCGGTAAGCCTTGCCAAACTCATCAAAACTGCCGTAATCGATCGATGGGCGAACGCCTGCATCCCAGGCTTTTTTCGAGAGCGTCATTGCGTTGCCGTTAGCACCGATCGTCATCAGCGATCGCATCGGTGCTTTATCTGGCCCGAGTTCGGTCAGCATCGGCATCCCAAAGACAGCGTG
>RDYZ01000473.1 GCA_004293855.1 Oscillatoriales cyanobacterium
TATCATGCCTTATCCCTGGACACTGCCGCGCTTAAAGACAGTGGGTTTTGAGGCGATTCTTCTAACTCTACCTAGATCGGTATTGAAATCAGCACCAAACATTATATTCGGGACGATCGCCCTTACCGTAACTAAGCTAACTTTTTCTCGATCGCGACGATCGCCGGCATCTTGCCCGATCGTGCATTGTTAAGTTAAATTTAGTAAAGATTCTGAGTGTAAACTTTTGTCACACTAATCCGAGACCGCCAGCTTACCCGATCTATCCCCAATTCAAGGCACCCGCATTTATGAAAATTTCTTGGCAAACTATACTACTTTGGACTTTACCCGCCCTAGTCATCGGCTTTTTCCTGTGGCAGGGAGCCTTCGCCGCGTCCCCGGCAGAAATGAGCAAGAACACCGCCAGCACCCGCCTGAGCTACGGTAGATTCTTAGATTACTTAAACGCCGATCGAGTGACCAGTGTTGATTTATACGACGGAGGCCGCACTGCGATCATCCTAGCCGTCGATCCCGAACTGGACAATCACGAGCAGCGGTGGCGGGTAGACTTGCCGTCAAATGCTCCTGAACTCGTTTCTAGACTCAGAGATTCCAAAATTAGCTTCGACACTCACCCCCTCCGCAACGACGGCGCCATCTGGGGAGTGTTAGGCAATCTAGTATTTCCTCTCTTATTAGTAGGAGGGCTGTTCTTCCTGTTCCGCCGCGGCGGCAACGTGCCGGGGGGCCCAGGCCAAGCCATGAATTTTGGCAAATCCAAAGCACGCTTTCAAATGGAAGCTAAAACAGGCGTACTGTTCGACGACGTAGCAGGCGTAGAAGAAGCCAAAGAAGAACTTGCCGAAGTCGTGACTTTCCTCAAAAAACCCGAACGCTTCACCGCAGTCGGCGCCAAGATTCCGAAAGGCGTGCTGCTAGTAGGCCCTCCCGGAACCGGCAAAACCATGCTGGCAAAAGCGATCGCAGGTGAAGCCGCCGTCCCTTTCTTCAGCATCTCCGGTTCAGAATTTGTCGAAATGTTTGTCGGTGTTGGCGCATCCCGCGTCCGCGACTTGTTCAAGAAAGCTAAAGAAAATGCTCCTTGTATAATTTTTATCGATGAAATCGATGCAGTGGGCCGCCAGCGCGGCGCCGGTATCGGTGGCGGTAACGACGAACGGGAACAAACCCTGAACCAGTTGCTGACCGAAATGGACGGTTTTGAGGGCA
>RDYZ01000283.1 GCA_004293855.1 Oscillatoriales cyanobacterium
CCACTCCGTTCCCCCGGATCATCCGCAAAACTCGGCGTACTCCAACGCTCAAAACCCCCCTCCTGCTCCGTATAAAGCGCCTGCGGTTCCGACGACCCCGGCTCAAACGTTGACCCAACCCCACGCACACCCCCCGCGATCGGAAAACTCACCGGAGAGGTCGGAACCTCCTCCGGTTGTCCCGCAGGCGGTAGAACCACCTTCGCCTGAGCCGGAGAAATATCATCAGGCCGCTCCTGGAACGACTCCGCCACCTGACGCATATTCAGCGTTGCATTCACCACATTCACCACCTCCGCCTGAAGCCGCTGTTTTTGTTGCGTGAGCTGCTGATTTTGCCGCGTAAGCTGCTGATGCTGCACATTGAGCGCGTCTAACATCGCTTGGGTTGCTTGCAACTCCGCTGCAAGTTCCCGATAAACACTCATCGGCACCGAAGCCGCGCTGTAGTTGGCAGGATGACCACCTTTCGTGTCGGAATTGGCAGAAGGATCAGGAGACGGGGAAGGAGGCTGTGGCATGGGAGTTCGCAGGGAAAGCAGCGGGAGCAGTGGGTGGCGTCGAATCAGACTCCTAGGACTGACGCAGACCTCAGAGGTCTAAACGAAATCTCGTGACTTGCGTAGCCCAATGACCTTGAGACCTTGGCGATCTTGGTCATTGGGCATAAGCCCTAACTCCATTCAACCACCCCCTAGGCAAAAGATTAACCGACAGCAAACAGCCCCGCCAACTTCAGAGCCCGTTGAGAGGTGAAGGATAGAGTTGGGGGGACTTTGGGATGGTTCTGGGATAAATCGAGGTGAAATCGAGACACGACACCGATCGCACCCCAGCCGCATCGACAACCCTCGAACGACAGAATCCCGATCAACCGCACGAGACGAAAGACGACATGCTAAAACGGTGAGGGCGAACACGCCTCCACTTCATAGGATGAAGTAGCCGACACAGCTCGCGATCGAGGAGACAGCAATGGGACGGGTGATTCTATCCGCCGGTCATGGTGGTTACGAGAATGGTACACACGATCCCGGCACAATCGCCGGGGGGACAACCGAAGCCCAGGAGATGATCCGCCTCCGGGATGCCATGGTGAGTGAACTTCGATCGCGGCGAGTTTCAGTGTTATCGGTTCCGGATGACCTGAGCCAACAACAGACGATCGAATGGATCAACACCCGCGCTCGTACCGGTGATGTGGCCCTAGAAGTCCACGCCAATGCCGCCCCGAACCCCGAGGCCAAGGGAGCCAGTGTTTACCACATCACCAATAACAGCGTCCGGGCCAGTGACGCCGATCGCCTGCTCCGGGCCTTGATCACGTACCTGCCCGTCTTATCAAGCCGAGGCATACAGCCCGACTCGAACGGCGGTGTCGGGCGTTTGGCCTTTTGCCGTGAAATTATTGTCCCGTCGTTACTGGCCGAGGTCGGTTTCTTAACCAACCCGGACGATCGCGCTCTGATCCAAAATCGGCGCGAGGATCTGGCCGCTGGGCTGGTGGTGGGGCTGGTGGACTGGCTGGCTCGCAATGGCAGCACCACCACCGCCTACCCCGAGGTCGGCATCGTGATTAATGGCAAACCCCACGGTGAACCGGGCATTTTAGTCGAGGGGAATGCCTATATCCCGATCGATTTGTCCGATAGTTTGGGCATTGACCTGGCTCAGGCAACCCAGGTGCGGCGGGTGCTGTATAACGGTGTGGTACACGTGCGAGCGATCGAGCTGCGGGACTATAACGTATCCGTGGGTTGGGATAATCCCTCACGATCGGTCATCATCCGGTCGATCCTGTCGATCTGTATCGATCGCGTCAATAAAATCGTCGGTCACGGCAATACCACCCCGTTTCAGATGCAAGCCTTTCTCGCTAAGGTCAATCCCAGCAGCGATCGCCAATATCCCGACCTACCGAAGCTCTACCAGGAAGAGGGATCGATCGAGGGCATCAACTATGACATTGCCTTTGCCCAAATGTGTGTCGAGACCGATTACCTGCGCTTTCGTCAGGATCTCAACCCTGCCCAAAATAATTTTGGCAATCTCGGTTCCGCCGATGGTCGCACCAGTGGCGCCACCTTTGCCTCGGCCCGCCTTGGGGTTCGGGCGCATATCCAACACCTGAAAGCCTACGCCAGTACCGAAGCGCTCGTCCAGCAACCGCCGATCGATCCGCGTTTTCGCTTCGTGACGCGCGGTATCGCCCCGGCGATCGAGCAACTGTCGGGCCGGTGGTCGCCGGAACTGGATTATGGTGGTCGTATCTTGGCCGCCCTACGACGCCTCTACGAATCAGCCGGTTTGCTATGAACTGCGTGCGTAATGCAGCGGCCCGTGGCTGTAGGCAACGGACACAAGCTGATGGGGTATCAATCCATCCTGCTCGTGTGGCTAGACTGTCGCTCGCTTGGCCTTTCGCCCTTTGCCCTCGCCTCGCTCTTTGGATAAAAACTAGGAATGACTGAGACCTCCTCTCCCAAAAAATCAAACTTCGGCTGTGTGTTCCCGGCGATCGGTGCTGCGGTCTTGATCGGCGGGGGGGCAGCGGCTTACTGGACCCTGAACCGTACGAGTTCGGCGGAGATGACCGCTGAGGCGAATGCCGCTGTGTTGCCCGATGAGACGATCGCGATCGCCCATCTGAACACCGCCACGTTTGCGGAGTTGGCACAGTTCGGAACCCCCGCAGCCCAGGCGGAAGTGCAGCAGCGTCTTGCAACCCTGTTGTCGGGACTGTCGCCCGGTTTAGACTGGGAACGAGACCTGAAACCCTGGGTTGGTAGTGTCACCCTGGGCTTGGCAACCCCGATCGCCACGGAACCCGAGGGCGGCCCGGATCTCCATGCGTACTTTGCGATCGCCATTCGTGACAAACTCCAGGCGATTAAATTTGCCAGTGGCCTGAAATCCGAAGCCGGTAATACGGCGATCGAATCGGAGTATGCAGGGGTCAAGGTGATTCAGGTGAACCCCGATCAAACGGGACGCGGTGCCACTCTGGCCACGATGGGGGATCACGTTATCCTGGCGGGATCACTGGATAACCTGAAAAATGCGATCGATGACATTCAGGCCAAAACCACCGCCAGCCGTAACGCCGAGCTGCAACAGACCCTTAGCCAAAGCGCTAGCGTCGATCGTCCGCTCCTGCAAATCTATATCCCCAACACCGCCGCCTTCCCCTTGCCCAACACTGCCCCCAACGCGGCCAAGGCGGGCGAACCCCAAACGCCACCCGCTTCCCCCCCTCCCATCCGTGCATCGGTTGCGACGATTAACGTGACCGATACGGGGCTCCACGGCAGTATTAACGTGATGTTGAATGGCGATCGCGAACTTCCTACCTTGGTTCCCATTTCCGATCGTCCCGAAACCCAATTCCCCGAGCAAACCCTGCTCCTGATCGCCGGAACTAACCTCGCCCAAACCTGGACACAGTTTGTCGCCCGTGCCGAGGGAGATGCGGCCATTCCCCAAACACAACAGGCCCTAGCCGTCTTACGCAGTGGGTTTACCAGTCTGGGGCTGGATGCCGATCGCGATGTGTTTCCCTGGATGGATGGTGAAGCGGCGATCGGTGCTTTCCCGATTACCTCCGGTCTGCTCAAACAATTTGGACTAGCGGCGGCGGTGACCGCAGAAACCAGCGATCGCGCAGCGGCAAGCCAAGCCCTCGGCAAGCTGTCCGAGGCCATCAAACGCCGTATCCCTGTACCGCTGACCGAAGTAGACCGCAAAACCGGCGCGATCGAGATTAAAGAATGGACGGTTCCCGTGCCAGGTGTGGGATCGGGTGGGCTATTCGGCTACGGCTGGCGTGACGATCGCAATGTGATCGTGGGTCTGAGCGCTCCCGCGATCGACGCGATCGCCCAGCCCGCCGCCACCAACCTGGCGAGCAATCCCGATTTTCAGGATGTGATGCAAGACCTACCCACGGAAAAAACGGGTTACGCCTATTTCAACCTGGCTCAACTCTATCAACAACTCCAAACCATCCCGGTGGGGGCCGGTCAAATTCTCTCCCCCCAAACCACCACCTTATTAGGGGCAACCCGCAGCCTTGGGGCAACCGTCGCCTCCGACGCGCCGGATCAGATTACCCTCAATCTTTCCCTCGCTCTGCAACCCTTCACGGCCAGCGAAACCCCACCGGCCACCCCTGAAGCCGCCCCAAACTCCGAGACCACCCCGAATCCTGACACCACCCCAACACCCGCAGCGGAGTAAGCCGCCAACCACCGAGTCGGTGGGCGGTGGGGCAGCCTCGATCGGCCACATGACACCATCCCCGTCATTGATGATCGAGGCCGTTAACCCTCCACTGATCGCCGTTCCAAACGCACCATAAAAAAGCCATCCATCCCCGATCGGTGCGGCCATAGCTTTAGCCAGCCCTGGGGATTTGCCACCGCATTCCAAAACGCTCGGGCCGGGTTGCCCTCCGGTGGTGGCACGATCGCCCAGTCTGGATGCTGCGCCAAAAAGCTCGTGATCACCCCCTCATTTTCGGGCACATGGATCGAACAGGTTGCATACACCAAGACCCCTTGGGGTTTAAGCCAGGTTGCCGCCGCCTCTAGTAATTCACCTTGCAGGGTCGCCAGTTCGATCGCATTCTCGCGGGTTTGCCGCCAGCGTAGATCGGCGCGTCGGTGCAGTGTGCCTAAGCCCGAACAGGGAGCATCGACTAATACGCGATCGCACTGTCCGACAAATTGCGGCTGATCGCGGCTATCCCCAGCCAAGGCGTTAATCGTCGTCAACTTTAACCGGGCCGCATTGCTGGCGACTTTTTT
>RDYZ01000284.1 GCA_004293855.1 Oscillatoriales cyanobacterium
CGTACTCGTGGGGCTACGGATTCCACCAACGGTATCCCTCAAACCCAACAAAAAGCCCGATTCGATCCGCGAAACTCTCGCACGATCGTCGGGCTTTTTTAGGTTCAAGTGTGATTTAGTGGATTAACCGACCTAGTTATCGCGGCCCACAGTTTGGAAAATTTCTTCCAGAATTTCCGTAGCACCCTGCGCCCGTAGCTTCGTCGCCAGTTCAATGCCCAGCGCTTCGCAATCCGTCGCGGCGCCGGACACTTCGTCCTTAATCATCACAGAGCCGTCAAGCTTCGCCACCATGCCCTTGAGGGTGAGGGTCTCCCCTTCAATCACCGTATTCACGCCGATCGGCACTTGGCAACCACCCTCAAGGCTTCGCAAAAACGATCGCTCTGCCAAACAGCGGTAGGTCGTCGGCAAATGCTCGATCGCCTTTAACACCGCCTGGGTTTCCGGATCATCGCTACGGCACTCAATCCCTAGCGCACCTTGACCCACCGCGTGGAGCGACACCTCCGCCGGAATCACCTGATGCACCCGCTCTGGCATCCCGAGTCGCTCTAGACCCGCCACCGCCAAAATGATCGCGTCGTACTGTCCCTCATCAAGCTTCGCCAGACGAGTGTTGAGATTACCCCGCACATCCTTAAACTCCAGATGAGGATAATGGTGGCGCAGTTGAGCCAAACGACGAAGCGATGACGTGCCAATCACAGCGCCAGCGGGCAGCGTTTCCAGCAGTTTATCCTTGTGTTTTTCGTGAACGACAAGCGCATCAGCCGGATTTTCGCGCTCCGTGATGCAGGACAACATGAGTCCCTCCGGTAGCTTAGTCGGCAAATCCTTGAGCGAGTGAACGGCGAAATCCGTTTGGTTGGCCAACATGCCAACTTCAAGCTCTTTGGTAAACAGACCCTTATCGCCGATTTTGGCGAGTGCAACATCCAGGATATTGTCACCCTGGGTGCTCATGGTTTCGATCTCGAACGTTATCTCAGGATAGGCCGCTTGGAGCGTGTCACGTACCCAGTGGGTTTGCACAAGAGCAAGCTGACTTTTACGCGAGGCGATGCGGATAGTACGCGTAGCGGCGGAGGCTGTCATGGAAGGTTTTAAACGGATTTAAAAAGCTCGATCTAGGATACCCCAAGCGGTTACAACGTTTTTTTAACTTCTGTTGCTGTGATGGTGTTTCGAGATGTGTCCGGAAGCGTCGGTGCTTGCACGGGTAACAGGTGTGTGGGTCAATCGCGATCGTGGGTATTGCGGGTCTTGGAGTCGGCAATATGCCAGAGACACCCGATTGTCAGCGTCAGTTCAGACAAAAATCTCAGGCCAGATCAACTGTGGGATTCGCCACCCCCCAAAACAATCGCTCAATTGATTGGAGGATGACGGGCTGGGGTCGCCCGATCGCCAAACCTGCCAGAATTTCGGCTTGCCTCACGACCCTTAACACCTCTTAAGTTTTGTTGAGTCGTGGGTCTGAACAGACGGAAAGACCCATAACGTTAACTTGAGCTTGGAGAGTGTCAGGGGATCTCCGCTGCTCGCCGGTTTCTGGCCCGTTTCTAGTCTATTTTGGCCTGTGTTGTTGACGAAGGGCCCGACTCAGACCCTCACGGCGGCGATCGTTGCCGCTGCCCACCGGTGGAGCTTCTGAGTCATAACCGATGGTGAGTTCGATAGCCAGGGTTGGCTCATGGGTATGGTGATCGTTTCTGTGAATATCGTTGGGTATCGTCGGAGGGGCAGGCGATCTCCCGGAAAAAAAGTTGCAGCTATTTATGGTCGCAGCGTACCATAGAGAGCCTTTCAAATCCGTAGTTTTCTGGAGGTATTGGGGCTAAATCTTATGATTGATTGACGATTGATGGATCACTGTATTCAACGTACTTAAACCCTCTGCTCTGACCGAGTTATTTCCTCAGCGATGAAAATCGTCAGAACTTGTAATATTCAAAGTTTTTATTTATTTGTGATGTTGTGCCGTGGCTGATCGCTTTAATCAAATCCGGCAGCAAACCCACCGGTATCTGCCGTTAGTATTGGTCTCACTTTTCGCTGGACTTGGCTATATTGTTAACAGAATTAATCTGCCGATATTTTTCGCAGTTCCGTTTACCTTTGGCACAGTGGTGGTGGCGATCGCTGCTGTGGTGTTGGGTTGGCGTTACGGTGCGATTATTGCCGGTCTTGCAAGTATCAATACCTTGCTGCTGGCCGGACATCCCTATCTTGAAATTGTATCGATGGCGGAGGCCGCGCGACTCGGGTGGAATTGGCAATACGAACGTCGCAATTTGATTGCCTGTGACCTCTGGTTTTGGTTATTTGCGGGCATTCCCTTCCTATGGCTCGTTCACCACTACAGTCTTGAAATGACGTGGGATGCCAGTATTCTGATTGCATTGCAGCATAGTATCGAGCACTTACTTTGTGTTACGATCGCCAGCTTTTTTTTATTTCATTCTTCCTTTGTTAACCGTCTTTGGATCAACCTATATCAGAAGCCGCTCTCACGATCCGTTCGTCAGGTCGCTTTTAATTTTTTAGTGGCGATCGTATTTCTGCCCATCCTGCTGATCACCAGTATTGATAGTCATATTTCCCGGCAAGAAATGAACGTTATAGAACGTCATCAATTACTGACCGTAACTGCCAATATTGTCGAATCTATTAAACATTGGCGAGTGTGGGGCAGCCAGAGTATTAACGAATTACGGGAGATTTTAGAACATCAAAATTCGGGTTTGCCGCTCTACATTGCCCTCGCCTCTGAAGATGGGCGTATTCTGATCGATCGAGATGCACATTTTCCTGGTTGGTATCAGCTAGAAGCTCACAATGAGGAGTCAGAAACCAATTGGGTGACCCACGTCATCAATCAATCCGAGCCTGCACCCGAAACTTACCCAAATCAAAGCCTCGAACTGTCACCGGTTAAACACTATTTTCCGAAACAGGTGACCGCGTATCAATTGGATAATTGGCGGCATTCCTTTTATCGCATTACCCAAAATCCAACCCTTGAAACCCCCTGGAAAATTGAGGTTGCACTCTCGATCGCTCCTCAAATTAATCGCCTAGAATTTCTATATATTCGACACCTGACAATGATTTTAGTTGTGATGCTGATTGCAATTTTGATTGCCGATCAATTGGGCGATCGGTTTGCCTCACCCTTACAACAATTGGGCGAAAATACGACCGACTTACCTCAAAAACTCATGAGTGAGGAGACAATTTTTTGGCCTACGTTTCGCTTAACGGAAATAGAGCAGCTCTCGTCCAACTTTAAAGTTGTCTCACAGGTGCTTCAGGCCAAATTTCAGGAGGTTTACCGAGCCAATGAGGAACTCGAAATTCGTGTGCGCGATCGCACTCGGGCTCTAGAAGCAGAAATTGAAGAACGGAAGCGGATTACTCGCATTATTCAAAAATCACAGCAGCGACTTTCGTTGCTCATTGAACAATCCCCCTTAGGGTTGGTGGAATGGGATCTTAAGGGACAAATTGTGGCTTGGAATCCAGCGGCTGAAACTATTTTTGGCTACACCCCAGAGGAGGCGATCGGCCAACAACTGGCCCATTTACTCAGTCCGGCGCAACCTCAGCTATCCCTTGAGGATCTTCTAGCACTACGAGAAAAGGAACAAACTGGCGGACATAGTTGTGTGGAAAATATCACACGTGATGGTCGATATTTGTTGTGTGAGTGGCACAATACTCCCTTAATTGATTCGGACGGTCAAGCGTTGGGGATTGCATCGTTGATTCAAGATGTAACGGCCAAATATGAGGCCGATCGTCAGCTTGCCCAACGGACTCAGGATCTAGAAGCAACCTTAATTCAACTACAAAAAGCCCAGGTTCAGCTTGTTCATAGTGAAAAAATGTCAAGCCTGGGGCAACTTGTAGCGGGCGTAGCCCATGAAATTAATAATCCCGTAAGTTTTATTCACGGCAATCTTAGTTTTGCGCGTGAACATGCTGAGTCACTCATGTCTGCGATCGAGTATTACCAGGAGATGTATCCAGACAGTTGCAATCTACCGGAGATCGCGGATTTGGATTTGCCTTTTATTCAGTCGGATTTTCCGGCACTGTTACAGTCGATGCAAATGGGCACCGAACGTATTCGCGATATTGTTCATTCGCTCCGTAATTTTTCGCGCTTGGATGAAAGCGATCGCAAGCGAGCGGATTTATCGGAGGGTCTTGATAATACGTTGCTTATTCTGCAACACCGCCTGAATGCGACGGATAAACGAGGCGAGATTCAAGTTAAGCGGGACTACTACAATTTGCCTCAAATCACCTGCTATCCTGGCCAGCTTAATCAGGTATTTATGAATCTCATTACGAATGCGATCGATGCGATCGAGCATACGCCGTCACCCCACGTGATCACGATTCGGGGCTGGGTTGCCGATGCCCAAGGTATTTTATGTGAGGATTGCTCGAAGGCGTTGACGCTGCAAGCGGGTGATTGGCTCTACGTATCCATTCATGACACGGGTTGTGGCATTCCCGAGGGCAAGCAAAAACAAATTTTCGATCCGTTTTTTACAACAAAGCCGATCGGTTCAGGTACGGGAATGGGGCTATCCATTTGCCACCAAATTATTGTCGAGAAGCATAATGGGACGCTGACCGTATCCTCGACGCGATCGGGAACAACGTTTACCGTTGGTTTACAAGCCTAGGAATGTGAGTTTGATTGTGTCTAGACGCCCAAATTTTTCTGTAAATCGGATGCCTAAATGCTCTCCTCAGAGTCCTAAACAAGACCGTTTTGATTAACTCAC
>RDYZ01000474.1 GCA_004293855.1 Oscillatoriales cyanobacterium
GAATTAGACTGCTTCGACTTAGTAATAGCTGGTGTAGCATGACTAATAGTTAATTTCCAGTCTTTTTGATTCACCGCAATCCACCCTTTCAATCCTAGTACAAAAGGTGATGTACGCTGGATTTTAATTTTGGGATCGACAGCACCTTCCTGATCGATTTGAATGGCGCGATCGATCGCACTTTCTGCCTGTTGCCAATTTCCAGTTTTGCCCAAAGCCCAAGCTAAATTAGCTTGTACCCAACTCTCCTGAGACAAAAGATTTGCGGCTTGCTGCAATTGTCTAACCGCTTCTGGCCAATTTGATTTGCGGCAATTAATCAAACCCAGCACTCCATAGCCCCTACCATCATTCGGTTTTAGTTGAATGGCTCTCTGTGCAGCAACTTCTGTTTTAGAGTGATTGAGGTGAATCAAAACCAGGGATAATTCTACCGCTGCTTCACCATTATTAGGCTCAGTAGTTAAACATTTTTCGTAAGCTTCAACAGCTTCTGCTAAGTTTCCTTGCTTGACAAAATCCAGGGATTTCCTGTGCAGAGGCGTGATAAAGTTACCTTTGAGCGCATCAATGAGTTCATCGGCCGTTTGAAATCTCTCCTCTACCTTCATTCTCATTCCCGTTAAAATAACTTGTTCAGTTAAAGGGGTGATATCGGGGCGTAATTGTCTAGGTAGAGTCAGAGTTTCTGATGCTACTCTCTCAGTAGCGGCGGCTGGTTGTTCTCCTGTTAATAATTCATACATTGAAGCACACAAGGCATAAAAATCTGTAGCGGGATAGCGTTTAGATTTTAAGCTATATTGTTCAAGAGGAGCATAACCCGGCGTTAAAACTTGGCTCATTTCACGGGTTTGACCAGCTATAAATTCTTTAGTTGCACCGAAATCAATCAAAACAGCTCTATTGTGATTGTCAATAATAATATTATCTGGTTTAATGTCCCTATGGAGGAGATTATTAGTGTGAACAACTTTTAAAGCTGATGCAATTTCAATTATATAGCCTTTCACCCGCTCTTCTGATAAAGGTTTTTCCTCATTTCCCACCTGGTATAATGACTTACCCGAAATAAACTCCATAACTATATAAGCAGTTTTATTTTCTTCAAACCAGTCATAAACCTTAGCAATATTCGGGTGAACGCATCTCGATAAATAATTCGCTTCAATTTGAAATTTAGACAGTTGTTGCTGTTTGATT
>RDYZ01000285.1 GCA_004293855.1 Oscillatoriales cyanobacterium
AATGGGAGAAGGGGAGCCAGATTTTAAGGATCAAAGTCCCTCTCCCGGCCTGGGAGAGGGATTTAGGGTGAGGGTCTGCCGAGTATGCGTTTGCCCTGCCTTAACTGTTCCTTCACAATACAACTGTGGGGGAGGCTGGCGAGACAGACACGATTCAATCCAGCGACTTTAGGGGGGTGACACCATGCATTCGCCAAGATCCGTTGGTGATAACATTCACGAACTTAACCCACCCATAACTTCAGGATAACGCGGGATTGCGGGTGTTGTCCGTAACAATACTTGCCAGAAAAAATCACTTTGCTATGATTCGCAGGATTCACTTACAAACTGCGCTAGGTCAATCTCGGGTGTGTTGAGACATTTATTACGACGTTTACGAGCAACGATCCCGCTGTGGGTGGTACGACGGGGTCAGCGACAAGGTGGACGTGCCACGATCGTCACCATCCTTGGCGGTCTTGCCGTGCTACTGACTGCCCTCGTAAGTTTTGGCTTTTTGGGACGTGGAACCCTCGAAATTGCCGCGATCGGCTCTACGGGAGGAGTTTACGCCGAAAAAGGTCAAGCTATGGTTGATGGGATTCATCTCTACATTGACGAGGTGAATCGCCGAGGTGGCCTCAATGGTCACCAGTTGCGCCTACGGGTGTTTGATGACCAGGGCGACCCCGAACTGGCCCGTGAACGCGCCCGCGAGATCCTGAAGACCACCCAGGCGATCGCAGTGCTCGGTCACAATTTCAGCTCCACCGCCCTCGCCACCCGCGACATTTACGAAGAGGCGAACATTGTGGCGATGACCGGATCGGCGACAGCGGATCGGTTAACGGACGGTTTTAACTGGGTGTATCGCGTTGTGCCGCGCACGGGGTTAGGGGCGGATGTGTTGGGGAATTACGTTCCCCAGGTGATGAAGTGGAAAACCGTCGCCGCCATCTACGATCCCAAGGATGACTACAACCTATCGATGGTCGAGTCCTTTGAAAAGTCGCTGAAAGCGAATCAAGGATCGATGAATTACAAATGGGAATTTGACAGTAGCGCTCAGGGGGCCGCCCTCGATCGCGAAGTGCGTAACGTGATCAGCCAAATCATGCAGCTCGATCGCGAGGATCGCCCCGATTGCCTGCTGATTCCACTCCAAACCCTACCCGCCGTCAAATTGTTGTACGGGATGCGATCGCGCGGCATCTTCTTTCCAGTGGTCGGCGGTGACAGTCTCGGGGATATCCAACTGGTTCAACGTTTGGTGCAGGAATATCCCAAAACACTCAATCAGGTGGGCTACTACACCGACGCGATCTACGTCGTGTCACCGGTGAACTTTGATATTGCGGGCCGCGAAGCCCAATCCTTTCGGGTACGCTTCACGGAGTATTTTGGTCATGAGCCAGACTGGCGAGCAGCGGGCTACTACGACGCCGCCAAGACGATCGGAGAGGCCATTAAAACCGCAAACCTCGCGGGTGGTAAGAGCAATCTGGCCGAAGATCGCGATCGCCTGCGACGCCAGCTCAATGAGTTTAATTCACCCGAAACCGCTATTAATGGCGTGGGTGGACCGATTTTCTTTGATCCCTTTGGAGATCTCAACCGTCCCGTCTACATTTCCCAATTTCAGGACGGGAAACCCATTTCGGCCCTAGTCCAACTGCAAAGCATCCCCAATGCTCGCACCCTGAGCAATCTGCCGCAAAAAGTGGCCGATGAGGAGGTGATTCGCATCGGAAATCGTTATCTGTATCGAACCAATGTGGTCTACACCGGTATCGAGCTCAAAGAGATTCCCGAGCTGGATGTGAAGGCGGGGATCGCGGATTTGGAGTTTGCCATCTGGTTTCGCTACCAAGGGGATTTGGAGGCCGATCACATCGAATTTCTCAACGCTGTCGAGCCGATCGAACTGGGTGACCCTGTCGCAGCGGAACTGGTCGGCGATTTAAACTACCGGCTGTACTACGTCAAAGGACGATTTCAGCTCAACTTTTTGCCCACCAAACGTTTTGGTCAGAATATTGCAGGCATCAGCTTTGCCAACGAGCAACTGGGTAAAAATCGGCTGATGTATGTGGCCGATACCATGAGTATGCGGCAGAACACCGACATGTCCTTGGCGGAACAACTCAAGTTCGATCGTGTCCTCAACCCGGAATCTGGCTGGAAGATTACTGAAGCCATCCTCTTTCAAGACACCATCCTGAAGGAATCCCAAGGCAACCCGATCGAGATTCGTGAGCAAAGCCAAGCCGGGGGGTTCTCGCGCATGACGATGGGGCTAACCCTCGGGTCGAGCCAGGTGAGTTTGCGCGGCATTATGCCGATTCCCATCGCGTCCTACGTTCTGCTGGGCGGGTTGATCCTGGTGATTTTCTGCTATTTGCCCGAGCGGTTTCGCCCGTTCAAACTGTCTAAGCAAATCCGTTGGCTAATCAAGACGATCGCGATCGGAACCACACTATTCGCGGGCGAATGCATTGTTTTGAATTGGCTCGACAGCCGGGTCGATGACGAATACATCGAGCTGTTGATTATCTACCTCAATCTAGTGTGGTGGATCGTACCCACCTTCCTCTTTGTCGAAGCCCTGGAATATTTTGTCTGGGAGCCGATCACCCGAGTCAATAACCGCCCCATTCCAAGTCTGGTACGCCGGATCGTTGTGGGTCTGATTTACTCACTGTCGGTGATTTGTATGATCGCGTACGTGTTCGATCGCCCGATCGCCAGCCTGCTCGGCGCCTCCGGTTTGCTCCTAACCATCATCGGTTTGGCGATTCAGATTAATATCTCGAACATCTTCGCAGGCTTGGCGATCAACCTCGAACGCACGTTTAGTGTGGGTGACTACATCGAGATCGTGGGTCAGGGCATCAAAGGGACGGTCTCGGATATTAACTGGCGGGCTACATACATCACCTCGGCGGGAAATTCGATCGCTGTTCCCAATAGCGCGATCAACAACTTCACCATCATTAACTACATGCGTCCGACCGCTGTGAGTGCCACCAGTGTCCCGGTCACCATCGAGGCCAACATTCCCAGCGCCCAGGTGATCACGGTGTTACAAGCGTCGCTCGATGCGATCGTCAACCTCAGTCCCACCCATCCCCTCGGTCACCCAAAACCCCGCGTTATTATCGGCTCCACCTTTATTGGTAATGTCACCTACCTGCTGAAATGTTCGTACAATCCCGAGGCGGTAACCGTTGATGACATTAGCAACGTGGTCATTGCCAGCGCCCTTGACCATTTAGCGGAGGCGGGAATTTCCATTTCGACCGCGTTGCCACCGCCACCGCCCCTGGTTTAGCTTGGAGCTGACCTCCTCGGGTTCCTCAAGTTCGACGTTCTCCTGGCAATTTCTCCTCTCTGCAAGACGGATATCGCCACCGTCCGATCGTTCCCCTCCCTGGGACAATCTTTCTAAAATTAACAAAGCAACTGGCCGATCGGATGGGTGGTGCTTTGATCACCCCGATCGGTCGATCGCGTCCCGTCCTCATCCCTTACAACCACACTATGTTTTTATTCGGACTCGGTAAAAAACTCGAACTGCCCAAGCCCAGCGAAGCCCTACCGGGCCGATCGGAGAAAATGCCGGTTCCCGCCAAGCATTTTGTTAACGGGAACCCCCTACAGCCTCCCTTTCCTGCCGGAATCGAACTGGCGATGTTTGGCCTGGGTTGCTTTTGGGGAGCGGAGCGGAAGTTTTGGCAAACGGAGGGGGTGTTTAGCACGGCGGTCGGCTATGCGGCAGGCTTTACGCCCAATCCCACCTACAAGGAAGTTTGTTCCGGTATGACGGGCCATAACGAAGTCGTGTTGGTGGCCTACGATCCCCGCTTGGTGAGCTACGAAACCTTGCTCCGGGTGTTTTGGGAAAGTCACGACCCCACCCAGGGGATGCGTCAAGGCAATGATGCGGGAACCCAGTATCGATCGGGGGTCTACACCTATTCTGAGACGCAAAAGCAACTGGCCGAAGCCGCTCGCGATCGCTATCAGGCCGAACTTCGCAAAGCCGACTACGGCGCGATTACCACCGAAATTATCGACGCGCCCGAGTTCTACTACGCTGAGGACTACCACCAGCAATATCTAGCCAAAAATCCTGGCGGCTATTGCGGCCTCGGTGGAACCAATGTCCCCTACTGCACGGCCTAAGCGCCGTCTGGCCTGCCGGGTGCGACAGTGAAGCGGCGGGAGTACAGGGTTCTGTGCTCCTGTCGATCTGGCGGTGAAACGGGGGCGGGAGGCGTGCTGGGCTGCGGTTGTCCTGGCGGGGATTGGGATCTCAGCCAGGGCTTACGGATACGTGATAGTATTTCTAAAATCTAAGAAAAGCCTTGAATTAAAAGGATTTCAATCATTATGGAAGCAGCTCTGCTCTTGGCAAAACTGCCGGAAGCGTATCAGGTCTTTAACCCCCTTGTGGATGTTTTGCCGATCATTCCGGTGTTCTTTCTCCTGTTGGCTTTCGTTTGGCAAGCCTCGGTGGGTTTCCGTTAAATCCCGCTTTGTCCGATTGCCGATCCGTACATGCCCTTCAACATGGTTCGATCGTGATCGAACTGTTCAGAACCCGATCGTCTCGGGTTCTTTTTTTATGGGTGCTGCTTTTTCGGGTACTGTACCGGAACTCATACCAATTCTTCAAAGACCAGCTACAGATAGAGCCTCAAGGATAGAGGCTCGACCGGTAATCGATGCCACAGTCGCCTCACTCAAGCTCAATAGTTGCGTTCTCGCAGCTCTCCCAAAGTCTTGGGACGCTTCCAGCGCAACCGCTTTTTGATGTACTGCCACACCTGCTCGATTGGATTGCTCTCCGGACTATGCGCCGGTTGGCACATCAAGATGATGTTGTCGGGAACCACCAGTCGCTTGGCTGTGTGCCATCCGGCCTGGTCTAGCTGAATGATGAGAATGCTATCGCTGTACTCCTGGGCAACCAGTTTCAAAAAGGCTTGAAAGCAATCCGTATTGCAGTGGGTGAACTCGTAGAAAAAGTGCGCCCCGCTGGCCGGTTCGACCACGCCATACAAATAGGTTGCTTGGAACGTCCATCTCACTTGACCGACGGGCTTGACTCCACGAGCCGTGATTCGCCGTCCCGTGATGGTCTTGAGTCCGAAGCGGCTCTCATCCTGACAGAAGAACCGTACGGCTCCACTCCAACCCAGAACATTGAGGGCAAAGTGGGCGAGCATCGCCAAGTTCTCACAGAGTTTTTTTATATGTCGCCAGTTGTTCGGCATCTTGCAGCTTGCTGACCGGGCGAGGGACTTTCAGCTTCGCTCCCCGTCGATAACGAACCCAGCTATGCACGGTTGTGTAAGCAGCCTCAATGCCATGCTCGCTCGCCAGCCACTCCTGGATTTCTTCGTAGCTACCAAATCCTTCGGGCGTCGCTAGCCGTGCTTCGAGAGCTTCGCGAGCTGAGTCGGTCAGGTGAGAAGGACGGCCTGATTTAGGCTTACGTTCGAGCAGTGCATCGAGTCCCCCTTCCCGATATCGTCGCGCCCACTTTTGTAAGGTGACGCGATGTCGTCCCAGTAACTGAGCTGCGTGCTGGATATTGGCAGCGGACTGGGATTGAAGCAGGTAGAGAAACTGGACGCGCTCTTTGCCCGCTCCTGTCGTCTGGCTTGCCAGAAGAGCTTTGAGGTCTGCCGAGCTTTCTTGAATCTGTAACTTGTAGACTCCGGACATCGCCGATTGCTGTGGATGGACTCCTCTATCTTATCTGTAGTCTTATTTTCTGGGTTTGGTATCGCAGAGTGTCCCGACGGCATTCCTACGCTCTGCGTAGGAACGAGAAATTTTACTTGATGGTGTTAATATGAGTGGTCATCAACAGTCCTTGTTAAAGGTTTCAATTTATGCCGTTAAGCTGGCGTGAAATTAGGGAGCGGGCGATCGCCTTTTCTAAGGAATGGGAAAACGAAGCTTCGGAGAAATCTGAGGCGCAGACGTTTTGGAATGATTTTTTTAAGGTATTTGGGATTACACGGCGGCGAGTTGCGAGTTTTGAGCAGCCGATCAAGAAAGCAGACAATAAGCAAGGATTTATTGATCTGCTGTGGAAGGGGGAGATTTTAGTTGAGCATAAGTCGCGGGGCAAAAGTTTAGATCGGGCGACGCAACAGGCTAAGGATTATTTTCCGAATCTCAAGGAGCATGAGTTACCCAAGTATATTTTGGTGTCGGATTTTGCCAAATTCAGGCTTTACAATCTCGATACGGATGAGACGCATGAGTTTGAGTTAGGGGATTTTTGCGATCGCGTCGAGTTGTTTGGGTTTATTGCGGGGTATGAGAAGCGGATTTATCAGGATGAAGATCCGGTTAATATTACGGCGGCGGAGTTGATGGGTCAGTTGCACGATCGCCTAAAGGAGATCGGCTATACGGGTCATGATCTGGGGGTGTATCTTGTCCGCTTGTTGTTTTGTTTGTTTGCGGATGATACGGGGATTTTTGATCAGAAGGGAATTTTTTGGGAGTATGTCGATCGCCACACTAAGGAAGATGGTAGTGATTTGGCGATGCATATTGGTTCAATTTTCGATACGTTGAATAGACCGAAGGAGAAGCGGCTCAAGAATTTAGATGAGAATCTGGCGCAGTTTCCCTATGTGAATGGCAAGTTGTTTGAGGAGGTTTTACAACCGGCGGCGTTCGATCGCGGGATGCGCGACATTTTGTTAAAGGCTTGTGCGTTTGATTGGGGTAAGATTTCTCCGGCGATTTTTGGGTCGATGTTTCAGGCGGTGATGAATCAGCAGGAGCGCCGTAATTTGGGGGCGCATTATACGTCTGAGAAGAATATTCAGAAGGTGATTCGTCCGTTGTTTCTGGATGATTTATATAGCGAGTTTGAGAAGGCGAAGGGAAGCAAGGGCAAGCTTCAGGAGTTGCTCAATAAAATTGCAACGCTCCATTTTCTTGATCCGGCGTGTGGTTGTGGCAATTTCTTAATCATCACGTATCGCGAGTTACGGGAGTTGGAGATTTTGATTTTGTTGGAGTTACATCAGGGTGGGCAGTTGGTGACGGATGTTAGTTCGATTATTCGGGTGGATGTCGATCAGTTTGCGGGGATTGAGTGTGATGAGTTTGCGGTGCGGGTGGCGGAGGTGGCGATGTGGTTGATTGATCACCAGATGAATTTGAAGGTGATGCATGAGTTTGGTCAATATTTTGTGCGGTTGCCGTTGAAGAAGGCGGCAAAAATCGTTCATGGGAATTCGTTACGGATTGATTGGGGGTCAGTTGTTGCCAAAGAGGATCTAAATTTCATTTTGGGTAATCCGCCATTCATTGGCTCTAAGATGATGACGACAACCCAAAGGGATGATCTTCTGAATATATTTGCCAATGCCAAGGGATCGGGGGTGATGGATTATGTTTCTGCTTGGTATGTTAAGGCATCAGAATTTATTCAAGATTCCAGCATAAAAGTAGCATTTGTCAGTACCAATTCTATTTCTCAAGGCGAGCAAGTTGGTATTTTATGGGATATTCTTTTCGGTCAATACAAAATAAAAATTCATTTTGCTCACAGAACGTTTAAGTGGTCAAATGAAGCAAGAAAAAATGCTGCTGTATACTGTGTCATTATTGGATTCGCTAATTTCGATATTCCAGATAAACGTCTCTTTGAGTACGAAGACATCAAAGGAGAAGCACTTGAAATAAAAGCAAGAAATATCAATCCTTACCTGGTCAATGGAACGGATACGATTATTCAAAGACAGCAAAAGCCTTTATCGAATATTCCTGAAATTGGTATAGGCAATAAGCCGATCGATGGAGGTAATTATTTATTTACAACTTTAGAAAAAGACAAATTTATCAAATTAGAGCCAAAATCTGCTCAATGGTTTAAAAAATGGTTAGGAGCAAGAGAGTTTATCAATAAACAAGAACGATGGTGTCTTTGGCTGGGTGATTGTCCGCCAAATGAATTACAGCAAATGCCCCACGCTTTACAACGTATCGAAGCTGTCAAACGAGTTAGATTAGCAAGTAAAAGCTCTCCTACAAGAAAGTTGGCATTAACTCCGACTCGATTTCATGTCGAAAATATGCCTACAACAGATTATCTACTGGTTCCAAGTGTTTCATCAGAAAACCGAAAATATATTCCAATTGGATTTATTTCTCAAGAAGTAATCACTAGTAACTTGTGCCTGATAGTTTCAGGAGCTACGATTTATCATTTCGGAATTTTGACATCTGAGATGCACATGATATGGGTTAAATATGTTTGCGGAAGACTAAAAAGTGACTATCGTTATTCCAAAGACATCGTTTACAACAATTACCCATTCCCCGAAAACATCAGCGACAAACAAAAACAAAAAGTCGAAACCGCCGCACAAAACGTATTAGACACCCGCCAAAAATACCCCGATAGTAGCCTCGCCGACCTCTACGACCCGCTCACCATGCCACCCGATCTAGTCAAAGCCCATCAAACCCTCGATAAAGCCGTAGACCTCTGCTATCGCCCGCAACCTTTTGTTAACGAACTGAACCGCATCGAACATCTGTTTAGCCTGTACGAAACCCTAAGCGCACCCTTACTCAACGTCGAAAAGAAAAAACGAACCAGAACAAAGAAGAATAGTAACAGCGAAGCACATCGCTAACCAAAATCGCCACCCACCATGATTGCCAACCGCCACCACTACAGCCCCGAAGCCTACCTCGAACTCGAACGCCTCAGCCCGATCAAACACGAATATCTCCAAGGCCAAGTCATCGCCATGGCAGGCGCGAGCAAAGCCCACGCCATCATCACCGGCAACCTCACCGCCCTAGTCACCCGCCACCTACGCAGAACCCGCTGCCTTGCCTTCGCCTCCGATATCAAAATCCGCCTTAATGATCGCAACGCCTTCTACTATCCCGACCTCGTCGTCACCTGCGACGATCGCGACCTGAGCGCCGACGACGACGCCCTACACCACCCAACCCTAATCGTCGAAGTCCTCTCAAAAACCACCGCAGCCTTTGATCGCGGTGACAAATTCGCCGACTACCAAACCCTCGATTCTCTGCAAGAATACGTCCTGATCCACCAAGATCAAATCCTGGTCGAAATCTTTCGCCGCCAAACCCGGAACCTGTGGTCACCCACCGTCTATCGCAGCGGCGATCGGCTCGAATTCTCAAGCCTTAACTTTAGCTGCGCGATCGAAGACCTGTACGAAAATCTCGACCAACTGCGTTAATCGATCGTCAGATCCAATTCGGTTGGGTGAGACGAAATCCGTTGGGTAACTAGCAAAATTCGATGGATCGTTTTTAGGGCTAACTTTTTATGACTCAGACGATCGCTGCTTGAGCAAATTAAACGCCGTTTGCGCCGAAAGCAACAATAACCCGATCGCCGAAAACGCAAAGATAAACGTCCCAAGCGCAACCATACCGATCACCAGAGTACGCACCGCCGCCGAGAGGCAACCATACCGATCACCAGAGTACGCACCGCCGCCGAGAGGTTGTGAACCATGAGGTTATCGGAGGTGACGGGCTTGTTGGCAAAATTAATGGCGATGCGCGTGGTTGCACCGTAGAGGGCTGAGGCGATCGTACCGGACATCAACGCCCCAGTCAGGCCGCGTAAAATGCGCTGGGTCGGGTCAAAATCTTCGGGATCGGTGGCTGGGTTGGTCGTGGTAGACGCGATCGATTTTGGTGCTGGGGACTTGGACGAAGACTTGGACGAGGATTTGGAGCTAGAAGAGTCCGGCATGGTCAATCGGTGGGGAGAAAAGAGTAAAAGCGTTAAGGCAGAGAAGGGAGATTGAATCACCGCGATCGTCTGTTAACCGTGATGATAGAGCTGCGATCGTCCGATCCCGCCATTTTTTCAATCGAGTTTTAGTAGTTTCGCATACGGTAGGGATGCATCCTCGCCTACGCTAGTGAACGTACAGCCTGAACCCTCGTGTCTTGCTCCTCCTTTCGCGATCGCCCTCGACTATGAAGCTATCCGCCACTTCCCTCCTGTTTCGTGTGTTGCCGATGTTCGCTCTGTGCGGTGCGGCGATCGCACCCTTGCCCGTCCATGCTGCTTTGGCTCGCGTCACCGCGTCGCCCCGGACTCCGGGATCAACCTCCCAACCCTCCGAACTCGCTCGCCGTCGCGATCGTGGGGTGATCTATCCGCCGAGTCCCCTCGAAAATGCCGATCCCGATCCCTGGTGGCCGGATGCCTCGATCCCGTTAACCGAGACCGATCGTCGCATTCTTCGCCAACGCCTGGACGAACTCAATACCAGTGCCGCCGCTGCCCTTGCCATTAATCAGCCGAAAGTTGCCTTCGATTTATGGAATCGCGAGTTACGGTTACGACGTTTGATCGGGATGAACGAAGAACTGATCGCCATGGCACGGGTGGGAGAAGCCGCCTGGAAGGAAGAGGAGTTTTATCAAATCCAGGTGATCTCACGCCGATTGCGGGATATTCAATACGATTTGATCGGTGATCCCTACGAGGACAACAGCGATCGACCGATGCCCGATCTGGTGACGTTGCGTCAATTGGCCGATGCGTTCGCAGCGGTGCGTGATCGCGAGTATGCCGTCAATGCGTATGAATATTTGCTCAATGATGCCCGCGATCGGGGCGATGTCATTACCGAAGAGGAAACCCTACGGACGATCGGCGAATTGAATTACGGCGATCTGAACTACGAAGACGCCGTCGCCGACTATGAGGAACTGGTGGATCTGGCGGAAGCACGCGGCGATCAAGCCTCGCGGGTGTTTTACCTGGAGCGGCTGGCGTTTATGTACGACCAGTTGGAACAGCCCAGCGATGCGATTCGGATCAAACAGGCGCTGGTCGCCTACTACCAGGCGATCGCCGATATTCCCCGCACCACGGCGCTCTATATCGAACTGGGCAATGCGTTTGCGGCGACGGACGATATCGCCGCTGCCGAACAAAGCTATGTGTCGGCCTATTCCTTGTCCTGGGAGGCCAAACAGTTCTATCGGGCGGGCGAATCGATGGATCGGTTGGCGGAACTGTACGATCGCGAGGGACGCTACGAGGAGGCGCTGAATACCTACCGCATCGCGATCGACATCGACACGATCGCCAACGATCGCTATGGTCTGATGACCACCTACGACACGATCGGCCAACTTTACCAACGCCTCAACGCCTACGCCCAAGCCCTCGATGCTTACCGGCGGGGTCTGGAGGTGGCGCAGCAAATTTCGAGCCGTACATCCTATTTTCAATTTCAGATCGATACCGTTAGTCGGTTGCTGCGTCGCTAACGGCATCGTCGAGGGTTGGGCGTTAAGCCGCAAAAAATTCAGACACAATCTGAACAATGCGATCGGATGCCTGACCGTCGCCGAACGGGTTGACGGCATTCGCCATTTTTTCATAGGCGGCGGTCGATTCGAGCAGCGCTGAAGCTTCGGCTAGGATACGATCGCGATCCGTGCCGATCAGCTTGGCCGTTCCCGCGTCCACCGCTTCCGGTCGTTCCGTCGTTTCACGCAACACCAACACCGGCTTACCCAAGGACGGCGCTTCCTCCTGCAAGCCGCCCGAATCGGTCATCAGAAAATGACAGCGATCGATCGCGCCCACCAAGGCCGTATAGTCGAGCGGTTCGATGAGGAAAGCGCGGGGATGGTCGCCCAGGGCAGCTTGGAGCGGTTCGCGGACGGTGGGGTTGCGGTGGAGCGGCAGCAGCAAGGCCGTATCGGGAAAGCGATCGAGCGTCGCCTTAAAACCTGCGGCGATGTGGGTCAAATTTTCGCCCCAATTTTCCCGGCGGTGTACCGTCGAAAGCAAGACGCGATAGTCGTCCCAGACCAAACCCGGCACATCGCAGGCCGGACGCCGATCGGCGATCGACAGCAGCGCATCGATCACCGTATTGCCCGTGTGGTGAATTTTGCCAACGACGCCGGAATGGTGCAGATTCGCGACCGATTGATTGGTGGGGGCAAAGTGCAGCGTGGCGATCTGGGAAATCAGTCGTCGGTTGGCCTCCTCGGGAAACGGATCAAAGAGATTATCGGTGCGTAACCCAGCTTCGACGTGACCGATCGGGATTTGTTGGTAAAACGCCGCAAGCGCTGCGGCAAACGCGGTGGTGGTGTCCCCTTGAACCAGGACGATTTGCGGCTGAAGTTCCTGAAATACCGCTTCGAGTCCCTGCAAGCTACGACAGGTGATATCCGTCAGGGTTTGGCGCGGCTGCATGATGTCGAGATCGCGATCGCCCGTCAGATCAAACAACGCCATCACCTGCTGCACCATTTCGCGGTGTTGCCCGGTTAGCACCACTTGAGTCTCAAAGCGATCGCACTGACGAAACGCCTGAATCACGGGCGCGAGCTTGATCGCTTCGGGGCGCGTCCCAAGGGTGATGCAAACGCGGATGGGGTCGGACATGGTGAAATCAGGGGAGCAGGAATCGGATAATCTTAGCGCGATCGGTCTACCGCCTCTATTCACAAGCATCTGGGCTTAGGGCAAACGGATATTTGTCTAACGCGCTTCACAGTCTCGCAACCAGGTGCGGATCGTTTGCACCACTAGACCCGAGTTGCTTTCCAAGGGTGGCGTCATCCGATCGCCTGCCGGATAGTCGCCCCATCCCGATCGGGTCGTCACCACGAGCCAACCGATCACATCTCGCGTCAAAAAAACCTGATGAAATCCCTGTTGTTGAGTCGCCTTACCGTCGCGGTAAGCGCGTTCCAACGTGGTGAAGAAAAAGCCCTCGATCGCCGAACTCCCAAATTCCGCCAGATCCTCCGCGCCAAAGATTTCGGGATCACTGGCAAGCAACACCCGAGAATTTCCCGCAGATTCACCCGGAAGGCGGCCACGAACCAAGGCGCGATTGTAGTAACTCGGAAAATCGTCGAGAAGCTCACGGGCTAACGCATCGATTTCGCCTGGACAGCTCGGCTCGGTGGGGTCTTGAGCGGGGTTTGGGTCTGGGGTTGTCTGTGGCTCTGAGTCACGATCGTTAGCTTGGGTTTGATCCCGATCGCGAGCGGACGGCGTGACGGACGGATTGATCGTGTTCGTATTGCCGACAGCGATCGCCGGGACGCGATCAAGCATCACACTCGCTGCGATCGTCAGAACTAGCGCGATCGTGGGCGCAATCTGACGGATTCCAGCGCCTGCCGCCCCGCCTAAGCCGTACTCCATACCTTGCTTGTTGAGCATACCGACCCGATCTAGACCACAATCATCAACACCCACACCGTTTAGCCTAGCGTTAACCGCCATCATGTTTCTGTTCCTGTCCAAGCTT